>JAGLXC010000016.1 GCA_023133095.1 Gammaproteobacteria bacterium
AAAACTCAACAAATGCTTCGATATCGTCACGCTTCAGCTTTAAGATAGGCTTTTCACGGAGAAACCAGCTCCATTGTAGTAAGCGCTCTAAATCTCTACGATATGCGCGGAAAGTATCGGAACTGCCACGATAGCTGTACAGGAAGTTTAAGGCTAGCTGATAATCTTTAGGGGCATATTGTGGCATGGTGATTTTTGTATCTGCAAAGCAGTGAGTTAGCCATTCACGGATAATTTGTCTGGGGTTGTCAGCTTCATAGACTAATTTGTATTGTTCTATAACTTGCTCTAGAGTATCAAAAACAGGTTTTGGTATATAGTTTGACATTTGGGGTCCTTTTCTGTATAGTTCGGTAATATAGTTTACCGGATTTTTTATGCTTGCACAAGTAATTTTTGATATTTTTTATGCCCAACATAAACTCTAACCTGCTAACCGCTGAAGAACAAATAATCATTTTTGATCCGCCTGTTCTTAACGATATTGAGCGTACTGAATACTTTACCCTCTCAAAAGAAGAACTTGATGCTATGCGGAAATTTAAGGAGATAGATCGAGCTGTCTACTTCGTAATCTGCCTGGTATTCCTTAAAATCAAGCAAACCTTAGTCGATTTTAATTACCAAGATGTTACCAAAGAAAGGCAGCATATTATACAGCGCTATTTTCCCAATAAGCCTTCACCAAGAACTCAACCTCAAGATAAAGATATCATAAAACGTATCGAAAATACAGCTCTAACAATCTGTAATTTCAAGCGCTACAGTGGCTCCACAAAAGAAGATATGCTGGCTAAAATACAGAAATTGGCACCCAAATTTCCCAGGCAACGCAAATTGTGCCAAGAATTCCTAAATTTACTCAGCAAGAATAACGTTGCTATCCCATCTTATAGCTCTATACAAGAAGCTGTTAGCAACGTTTGGAACGCTGAAAATAGACGAACTGTAAAATCATACTACCGCTATACCAACACCAGCCAGCGCAATACCGTATTGTCATTGCTAGAAAAAACGGATAACTTATCGCGCATAGTTAGCATCAAACAAGATATGAAGGGTTTTAAGAATAATGATTTATCGGAAGAAATAGAAAAGTATGATCAACTAAAACCAATATTTGAAATAGCAGTTACAGTGATCCCTAAATTGCGGCTACCTGCTACCACCATAAGCTACTATGCCAGTATGATCAATTACTATAACGGAGCTAGATTACAGAAAGTAAGCAGAGACACAGTCCAGCTATATTTGCTCTGCTATAGTTATACTCGATTTCAAAGCTTAAACGATAATTTGCTAGAAACCCTTAAAAAAAGAACCAATGATTACCATACCAAGGTAACAGCAGAAGCTAAGGATCAGGCTGCAAAAAGACTTGCACAAACTGAATCCTCCAGAATTCAAGCTAGTAATTTGTTAATTGCTATTCATGATTATAAGAAGAATCTGATCCCAAAAACTGAACTATTTAAATACATTCCCGAATCAGATATGCTAGCTGTGGCTATGCTATTAATTGGCGATGAACTTGATGAAAAATTTTTGTACTGGAAACATATTGATAGCATAGAAGATGCTATTAAACTCAATCTACGTAAAATATTTTTAACAATCGATTTAGTCATTATCAATAATGAGCCTCTCAAAACAGCTGTTAAATATATTCAGGAAATGATTACTAATAATAAGTTACGTAAGATAGCCCTACCCTCTCATCTGGTATCATGGATAGGAAAAGAGGATCAAGAGTATATTATGCAAGAAAACCATCCGATATTTAATCGTTTAGAATTCCTGCTCTATAAAAGATTAGCCCATCACATTACAACAAATAAGTTAACCTTAAAATACAGCATAAAACACAAAGCTGTTGAAGATGATCTCTACTCCAAAGAAAAATGGACCAAGAAAAAAACCAGCATATTAAAATCTATTGACTACCCCAAACTAAAGCTACCAATCAAAAAGCAGCTAAAACAGATGCGTAGAGATATCGATGACCTGTATAAAATAGTTAATGCGGATATCATTAACGGGAAAAATGAAGGTGTAAAACTAGTTACAGATAGCAATGGCAAGCAATCATGGCGATTAAGGCCATTAGAAGCAGCATCTGACCCCAATGAGAGCCTGTTTGCAGAGTTTCAGCGCTGTAGTATTGTTGATGTAATTAAGTTTGTAGAGAATAAAACCAAATTTAGCAAAGCATTTGAATCCATACTACCAAAGTCGAAAAAAGGCGAGCAGGATTTTACCCTGATTATGGCTGCAGTTTTAGCTAATGCTATTCGTATCGGCGTTAATAAAATGTCCGATATATCAGATCTTAAAGAGTCAGCATTACTAACAGCAGAATCAGCATATATCAGAACAGAAACCCTAACCGCAGCAGTCAATATGCTGAATAATGCAGTAGCCAAGTTGCCTATTTTTAAAGCCTGGCATATCAACGGCTTGCTCCATGGCAGCCTTGATGGAGTGAAGCTAGAAGTGGCTTTCCGTAATATTAAAGCCAGATACTCAAGCAAATATTTAGGCACAAACCTCGGCGTCTCAGCTTACCATGCTATTCTAAATTGTTTCCCAATTGCTAGTATGATCATTGGTGCCAATGAGTATGAAGGTAATTTTACCTTTGAGCTTGTTGAGCACCTATGCACCCCGGAACTGCAACTGCAAAACGTCTCCACTGACAAGCATGGCACAAATGCGCTAAATTATGGCCTTTTCGATCTAACCGGTCGTCTGTTTGCTCCAAGAATTCCAAAGCCACATAATGAGATCCTATGGGGATTTGGAAACGGCAAAAAGTATGATGGTTATATTGTGAAGCCAAGTAAATTCTTAAATGAGGAATCTGTGATTAGCCAGTGGGATGAGGTGCAAAGATTGGTAGCCTCCCTCATCACTGGAGAAACCAGTCCCAGCATCACCATTGGGAAATTATCTTCAAAAAATTACACTAGCAAAACGAAAAAAGCGCTTGTACAGTATAATCATATAGTGCGATCTCATTTTATTCTTATGTACATACATAATGAAGGTTTTCGCCGGGCTATAATGCGTGCATTAAACCGCGGTGAGGCCTATAATAACCTCTATCAGGCTATTACTATTTTGAAAAAAGGAGAATTTAGGGGTAAAAGTGAAATAGAGATAGAAATCTGGAATCAGTGCACCAGGTTAATTTCAGCTATTATCCTCTACTATAATACGTATATTTTAAATAGCTTATACGTCAATAGCACTGATGAACAGGTTAAAAGGTATTTGATAGATTTATCGCCTGGAGCTTGGATCCATATAAATTTGCTGGGCTACTACCAGTTTTGTGGCGGAAATCAGGATAGGTATATTGAGGCGATTATTAAGCAATGGGACTGGCAAAAACATGCCAATTTTTGTTGAAGCAGGTATGAGCTAACTTATTGATTAATAAGGGAGCAGATTTTTATGCGAAAATTCTTCCTCGGAGGTTTTCGGTTATTTATCAAACAGAGATACCGTTGCCCATGTCCCTTTCCTATTACTCTTCCAGCTGACACATATATGAAAGTAAAAATAGATAAAATTTTAACAGTTCAAGATCTAAATGAGGCGGCAAGCGATATTATAGCAGAAGCTAACAAAGATATGGTATTACCGCAAAATAAGGAAGTAAAAGATTTTATTGATACTCATTCTAACGATGAAAAGTGGTTGTTTGACTATTCAATAGATAATCTTTTAAGCAAAGACGATAGCCTTGTTTTATATATTTTGGCAAACTATTTTTCTGATAATGGAAAGCGAAAAAAATTTGTAAAAAGAAAGTGGGGTGATGGTAATACATTATATCATTTGGCGATAATTAATGCGTCTTTAAAGGTGGTTATAGTTCTAACTGCTAAAAATGCCTTTCCAGGAACGGGAGGATTTATAGAATGGACTAGAACTGGCAACCCAAATTCAAATGGTGAAGGGCCCTTTGATGTTTGTTGCAAACAAGGTAATGATGATATCTTTAAGATTTTATGGGCTAGAGTAAATAATACCCCCAGCCATAAACAGCATAAGGATGAAACCAGTCTTACACATGCGTGCAGCTCAAAAAATACTTTTATTATTCAAACCATATTAAATTCCATCGGCTTGAATTCAATTAAAAATTATAAAGCGTTATTAAGAAGCGTTGGATCATGTATGTTTGGAGAGAGTGTAAAAAGAATATTTTCAGATCGTTATGAAGGAAAGTTATTTAACAAGCCACAAATTGACACGCTACATAATTTTTTCTCAAGCAAAAGAATATCTGGTAAAAAACATGAGCTGGATTCATGTGATGATATAGAAGAAAATAAAAAACTAAAACATGAATGATTATATAGCAGGAGTATTTAATGCCTATTGATAACAAAATTTTAGAAAGAGTTAGAAACAATGACCCTAGGTTGCGGGATCTTGATTTAAGTGGTTCATCCGTTACGGATAAAGATTTGGCTATTTTGGCAGAAGCAATGCAGCAAAATACTAACCTGACAAAATTGGTGCTGAGGAACCATAAAGATGGGTCGAATAACTCACTTAATTTTTTTATTTATGATACTTCCGTCGGGATAAGTAACGCAGGACATGCTCGCGAGACCCATGTAGGAAACTACAATAATATTACTGATGTTGGTGTAAAACATTTATGTGGTTGTAAAAATATTCAATATTTAGATCTTAGTAACAATGCAATTGGGGATGAAGGATTTGTATTGTTGACTTCACTACCAAACCTAAAAGAATTATGGGTTATAAACTGTAATGTTGGTCAAAGGGGAGCGAATCATTTAGAAAAATTTAAAAAATTAACCAAGCTTGAATTTCATCCTAATCCTTTTTTCAATGATCCTAAATATTTATTTAAATGGATGGATAGATATGCTGCACACGTAAAATCCAATAGGAGAAGAAATGTTTTTACTGAAGAAAAACCAAATCGAGAAGAGTTAGAGCTAGTGATTATGGATGCAATGAAGGAAGAAGATTTAGATACCCTAGGAAGCTTAATACAACAACTTCCTGAAGGGGCCAACGCTATGCTTGATTATGGGACAACCCCATTATTATATGCATGTGAGAATAAGCTAGATACAGTAAGAAAGTTTTTATTATCTCATGGGTCAAACACCGAAAGACATGAAAGAGAATATACTCCTTTAATGCGTGCTACATCTGCGGGAGATGTTCAAGCATGTGAGGATTTATTAAGACATAATGCGAATATTACCGGTGAATTTTATTTTAATGATGAAACACCATTTAGTAAATCTGCTTATAGCTATAACGCCGCATTATCATCTTTAATTAACAACTTTATACCTGAACAAAATCATACATTACACTTGGGAGTTAAAAAAAATGATATTACACAACGAAGTATTTTACAAACTATAACTTTACTTAAACTGACAACCTATTATTTTGGAAAAATTTCAGTAAGAGAAATATGTGGAGCAATCAAGCAGATAAATGACTTTTATTTTTATAAGCGAACAAGGCCTAGAGGAGAAGATCCTGAAGGAAAACACCCTCTAACTCCTTTAGAGTTGCTGAAAACTGTGTTGAGATATTTTTTAAATAATAAAAGCCCAGCCGATTATTTGTATGAGAAGAAGTCCCCAGAGACAGATCAGGAAGTTATGCGAGAGCAAATGTTGTTTCATCTTTCTTGGCCAGATTATGAAACCTCTGCTGATAACTTATGCTCTTGTATAGAAAATTTGAATTTGTTATATGAGGAAAAAATAGATTGTATGGCAGTATTAGATTTGTTGGCTGAAAATGTAGATGATATAGTTACTTACAGGAAATTATCCGCCGCATCAGATAAACCCTTTAAACCTACTGAGATTCATTTTGGTCAAGCAAAACTAGTTGATTTGACAGATTGTCAGCCACCTCCTTGGCATATTTTTGGGACGCAATTTAAAGAACTTACTATTGATCTAACACAAAGAATGTTCGTTCTTGCTGATGAATTAAATTCTCTTATTAATATTGAACGATACGCTGAACATTTTAATAGCATGGCTAAATATAGAAAGATTTGGCAGGGTTTTAAAAAACGTTGGGATGTGTGTATGGAGCGAGTAGATTTAAACGAGTTAAATGATCCTGGCCTATATGATACTGATGATGAAGCAAGCGAAGATTCTAGTGAAGACGACATTATGATATGCGATACTAAGTTGGATAGAACAAGGAGAATATCGAGTATACTTAATAAAGAGATTATAGAGGCCAGCCATAATATACCCCAATCAGTTTTAGATGAATTAAACCGTGAAATACAGCAGAAGGGAGAAGCCAGCATAGATTGGTCTAAATATCCTAAATTATTTATCGCTGAATATAGAGGCATACATTTTTATCGTAATATATTTACACGGGAGCAGCGCAGCTTTTTTAAAAATACCATACATTTGAATCGAGATGGTGCTTCTTCTGCGGTCTATGAATTGGCTGGCACAGAAAACTTTGTGCGTGAACCATTGACAAGAGAAACGCGTAAAAAAGATGGGATATCAAAAATAAGAAGCGCTGTGGCTAATCTTACTGCGGAAGATAGAGCAAAAGTGGCGCAGCGCTATAGTAATACCATGTCTGGATTCATGAGTGATTTAGGAAAACATGATGGAAATAAAGTGAATCAGGCTTTTGGTAAATTAAAAATCACTAAAGTTCCATATTACTCAGAATCAGATTATCCAAAACATGCTTTGAGATATGCATATGGCCAAAAGCCAACAAAGGATCTAAAAAAATGGCGCCTAAGGCCTAGATATGAAAAAACAGGAAAAGCTAAATTTCCTTATCCTGGCATGGTTTTTATACATTTGTTTACACCAGCACAATGGCTGGAACATGAGGCAATTCATGTACTTGAATTACAACAAAATGGATCTGCCAATATTAATCCAAGAATAATACATGAACGAGAAACTTCATTTCCTGGCGGTGTTGAACAGGGATGTTGTGTTTATGAGCAGGTAGTTAAAATTCCTTCTTTTGTTAAATATCGAGAGGATTATCTCCAAAAGTATGGCCTGAATGAAAAGGATTTTGACAAATATCAAAAGAATATTATGGAATCAGAACAGGGATCTCAACCCCGCAAAAATATCAAAAATAGCATTATAAAAAAACAAATAGATCTACAGATAAAATATCTTCTAGAAGAAGCGCATAGAGCAGCGAAAGACAGAGGCGGTTTTTTGGTATACAAAACAGGAGATGGTTTATATAGTACAGAATTGCCTTCTATGCAAAAGATTAAAGACAAAAGAAAAAAAAGACTTAGAGAAATGTCTGTAAATTTACCTAAAACTAGACCAGCGAAAAAGCTTAAATCTAGAACTAGCGCATCTGCTATTAAAAACATATCTGCTAGTCATATAGAAGAATTAGCAAAAGTGGAAGAGTTTCAAGGACAAGAAATTCATGCAGCGTTATTGGGATTGGAAGCCATTAGAAGAGTCTCAACTATTAGAATATACAAAACACAAATGACAGAGAGTTTATTTATTGAGAGTTTAGAGCAAAATTGGCAAGAACTGCAAAGCGAAGGAAAGTTAAATATTGCTGTTTTACAAGTTCATGGAAACCATTGGGTTAATATCCTATTTGATAATAGGCCAGGACAGCCTCATAAAATTTTATATATTGATCCTACTGGAGCTGTTCCTAGTGGAAATCTTACTAGTGCTATACAAACTTGGTTTCCCGATATTAACTTTACACATTCTGAAGAAATTTTTCAAACAACACATATAGTAAATGAAGGTGAGTATATAGAAGGAGATGTTAAAAATTGTGGGGTTTGGGTTGTAAAGCTAACAGAACTATATATTCAACTTGTCCGACTTGCTAAAACTCAAGATTTAGCTGGCGGTGACAGTGTTTTTGATATCAAAGCAGAACGACAGAGACAACATCCACTTATTACTGCTAATATGAATACAGTACTAACTTTAGAAACTGCTTTAACAGGAGAATCTGCTAAGGAAGATGGAGATTTTCAGCTTGATGCAGGTGGTACAGGAGGAACAACCCAAGCTCAGAGCAGCAATAGCCATAGATTTTTTAGTAGTTCAGCAGCTGGGGCTAGTAGCTCATCAGGCCCTAGTAATACAAATACGGCGGGAGAAGCGCCAAAGCTACCACAATAATAGATCGAAGTAAAAGCGGCAAAAAAATGCCAATTTCTGTTGAAGCAGGTATGGGCTAACTTATTGATTAATAAGGAAGCAGATTTTTACGCGAAAATTCTTCCTTGGAGGTTTTCGGTTATTTATCAAACATATACCGTTGCTCATGCCCCTTTCCTATTACTCTTCCAGCTGACACCTATTAGGGACACACTAAAGAGCGCATGTGAGCGACAGTCTCGCAGAAGCCATGTTTAGCACAGTGAAATGTGCCCTGCGCAAATGCACACAATAAAGCGATACTCAACCGTACCGGGGGTATAGAGGGTGTTTGGGCTCAAGAGCCTGAATCCAGCAATCCTGCAATAAATTTCAATGCACTATGCAATAATTTATTATATTTTTTGCTTGTTAATAACTCGATAGCTTATAATTAGCCTATTATTATTTTATTTATAGGAGACATAAAAATGGGTAAAACAAAAACTGACAAGTTAAGTCATAAGCAAGGGCAGTTTGGCGCCGAAGAAATCATTGCTAAGATAGATGCTCTTATGGTTAAGTATGATAGAGTTAAGGATGGGCAAAAAGAGGTAATTGAAGAAACTAGAGATAGGTGGGAAGATCCTGATTATGATCCTTATGATGATTCATATATGATGAGATATGCTGGTCCGCAAAGCTCTAATTCACGATATTATACGGTAAGCCATACTGTTTATACTTATAAGGCAGTTGAAGATATAGTGGAGGAATTAATCTCTTTGCCGCAAATTTGTAGTAAGGATCCTTTATCATTATTTAAGCTTTATGAGGCTTTATCTGTGATATTAAAGTCGCATCAAGAGCGGGAAAAAGGAACATCTAGCTGTATTGTTACGAAAATATTTGATGTGATTCAGCATTTACCTCAGATCTTATTTGAGTGTTTGGATAAAACACAGTTTGCTGTTTATATACACGCTATTTCTGAATGGAAAAATAAACAAAAGATTAGAGCCTTAGCTGTAGAGGCCTTAGGTAAATTAGGAAATCCTCGAGCCATTGAACCTCTCTTAGAGATTTTGAAGAATGATAAGAAGGAAATGGTTCAGAA
>JAGLXC010000160.1 GCA_023133095.1 Gammaproteobacteria bacterium
ACTGCAGCATTAAATGCCCCTGGTATTACACTGGCTCCATTATCACCGAAAATCGCCATAGAAAGCTGTAACTTGCATGATTTTCATGGCGACCCAGCTGATAGAATGATCGTTGCTACAGCAAGAGCTGAAAGACTAACTCTTATCACTAGTGACAAAAAAATATTGCAATATAGCAAAAAACATCAAGTCGATGCTATTCCTGCACATTAAACTTATTTCTGCTTAGAATCTTCTGTCATCAACCCAACACTAGGTGCCCCTGCATGCTGCAGTAGCACCATCGCCTGCACTACTTTGCCATAGTTAACATTGCGATCTCCCTTTACCAACACCTCTCGTTTATGGCCAGCATTTTTTGCTACCTGCAGTTCTGCTGCAACCCGATTAGCCAGTAATAAAGGCGCAATAGCCCGATGCGGATCATTAGAAACATTAAGATAGTAGTTGCCTTTGCTATCGACCGAGACAATAATTGGCCCCTGCTCTTTAGCTGAAAGCGGCTGCGCTGCTGCATGCGGTAGATCAACTGTAACTCCTTGTGACAAAAGCGGCGCGGTAATCATAAAGATTACTAATAAAACCAACATCACATCAATGTATGGTACCACATTGATCTCTGCCATAGGACGATTACGTCTGGCTCTATTGCGCATGAGCCTGCCTATGCAAAATAGCTGAAAATTCGTCTTGAAAAGTGTAGTAGTGGTTAGTTAAGCGCTCGACCGCATTGGCGTAGTGATTATAAGAAATCACTGCTGGAATCGCTGCAAACAGACCCATGGCTGTAGCAATTAAAGCTTCAGAAATACCCGGCGCTACCATAGAGATAGTTGCCTGCTGCACCGCTCCCAGAGAACGAAATGCAGTCATAATACCCCACACAGTTCCAAACAAACCCACATAAGGGCTGGTAGAACCCACGGTCGCCAAAAAAGATAAGTTCTGCTCCAGCTTATCAACTTCTTGCGCCAAAGCAATTCGCATAGAGCGCTCGGCTCCCTGCATAATGGCATCAGCATTTACTACTGAGCTATTGCGTAGACGATTAAACTCATTAAAACCAGCATAAAATATATGCGCTAACCCGCTTAATGCTTCTCTGTTTGGCTTTAATTCATCATATAATTTGCCAAGATCTGTGCCAGCCCAAAAACGCTCTTCAAATTTGCGAATACTTAAGCGTGCTTGCTTTAAAAACCTGCCACGCTGAAAAATCATAGTCCAAGAAACAATTGAGGTAACAGCCAGAATCAAAAGCACCAGCTTAACTACCAAACTTGCATTAGCAATAAAGCTCCACAACGAAGGATCAGTTGCCATCAGTTAAGCCCTCCAGAACTCCAGCAGCAATACGACAGGGTTTTAAATCTGCATTGACACACACCATGGTTACTCTGCCTTTACAAAAAACCAGCTCAGGATTAGTGCTCAAACGCACATCCTGTTGCAAGATCATCTTGCTTTTGCCATGCTCAACTACCTGGCTTACGACCTCAACCAAATTGCCCAATTTCGCTGGCCGTAGATAGTCAACCTCAACTTTACGTACAACAAAGAGGTAATTTTGTTCAGCTAACTCATCTAAAGGAGAACCAATAGCCCGAAACCATTCACTTCGAGCTCGCTCCATAAATCTTAGATAGTTAGCATAATAGACAACTCCGCCTGCATCTGTATCTTCATAGTAGATTCTAACTGGTAAAACAAACTCTTTTTTCATACTTCACTCTCAGTTAAGCCAAAATGTAGATAGGCCTGTCTAGTAGCAACCCGCCCTCTTGGAGTCCGCATAATAAAACCCTGCTGAATTAAATATGGCTCTAATAGATCTTCGATAGTATCACGCTCTTCACCAATAGCTGCAGCCAAACTATCAACTCCAACAGGGCCACCGGCAAATTTTTCAATCAGAGCTAACAACAACTTCTGATCCATTATATCAAAACCATTATGGTCAACATTTAAGAGTTCTAACGCACTGTCAGCCAAATCTTTACTAATTTTACCATCGCCTTTTACTTCTGCATAATCCCGTACTCGTCGCAATAAACGGTTGGCAACTCGCGGAGTACCACGCGAACGTTTCGCTATTTCACTGG
>JAGLXC010000161.1 GCA_023133095.1 Gammaproteobacteria bacterium
AAGCTAATTTTAGTATTTTAGAAGGTTTCTTGAGTGAATTACTAAAGCGTGATCTAAAGATATTAAATATATTGGAAAGCGAAAGCAATAAAGATGATGAAGATGGCAAATTCAATAAGGTAGATATTTTAGTAGAATTATCAGGTGGAGAAATAGTTTTAATAGAGGTACAAGTTAATACTGAATCTGATTATTTTCACCGCATGCTATTTGGCACCTCAAAAATTGTCACTGAACATTTAAAAGAAGGCGCAATTTATTCGCGCATTAAAAAAGTCTTTTCAGTCAATATTCTCTATTTTGATTTGGGTCATGGTAAAGATTATATCTATCATGGCACAACATCGTTTACTGGCATGCATCAGCACGATAAATTAGATTTGAGCGACAAACAAAAGCAGCTCTATCAAAAAGAGTGTGTCCATCAAATATATCCTGAATATTATCTTATTAAGGTTAACCAGTTTGACGATGTCGCCAAAGACACTTTAGATGAATGGATATACTTTCTCAAAAATGAAGAGATCAAAGATAGTTTTCATGCTAAAGGCTTATCAGAAGCTAAAAAGAAACTCGATACACTAAAACTTTCAACTCCAGAAAAACAAGCGTATAAAACTTACTTAGAGAATTTACGTTATAAAGAAAGTATGTTCGATTCAAATTATAATACTGGCAAGATCGCAGGCAAAGTTGAAGGTGAAAAAATCGGTGTTGAAAAAGGCAAAGTTGCTGTAGCTAAAAAAATGCAAGCATCAGGGATGTCGGCTGAGTTAATTCGGCAACTCACCGGGCTGGATGATTTTTAAGACAGTTGTCAAGCAACAACTGTTGCAGACACAGTGACAAATACTATAGAATTCCGAAAACATCGTCGATTAACTCGATTGCCGTAAAAAGGCTGGTATACAACTTGCCAAACCAAAGCTTTTGGAGCATACTCCAGATAATTGAACATATTTCTGGAGTACATTCCAATGATAGAGCTCCTAAAAGCAACCTTTACTCGCTTAATTGCAGAAACAAAGGTAACAACATATCGTTATTTATATGATACTTTTCATATAAATAACCGCTTAACTGGAATTATAGGGCCACGCGGTGTTGGCAAAACCACTTTGCTGCTTCAATACATAAAAAACAATCTATACAACTCCAACCAGGCCTTTTACTTTTCTGCCGATAACATATATTTTAATACCAACTCTATTTTAGAATTCGTCAGTGACATGCACCAAACGGAAGGCACGACAATATTCTTTATTGACGAAATTCATAAATATAAAAACTGGAGCCAGGAATTAAAAAACATTTACGATTCTTTCCCTAATTTAAAAGTTGTATTTTCAGGCAGCTCTAGTATTGATTTAATTTCTGGCAGCTATGACCTGTCTCGTCGAGCAACTCTTTTTAAATTACCTGGATTGTCACTGCGCGAATATATTAATTTCACTACTGGCTCTAAAATAAAAGCCATTACTTTTACGGATTTACTTGCTGACTATAGATCCAATGACAACACTTTAGCACAAATACCAAAAATAAAAGGCCTTTTCCAGGAGTATTTACAACATGGATATTACCCCTTTTGGCAAGAGGATCCAGAAACTTTTTATGATAAACTTTCACGTATTATTGAAAAAACCATTTTTGAAGATATAGCAAGCCACTATAATTTAAAAACAGTTAATTTAATTTATTTTAAAAAAATAGTTAATTTTCTGGCAGCAATCCCTCCAGGAGAACTAAACACCCATAATCTAGCGAGCAATCTAGGCATTGACCATAAAACAACCTCTCATTATTTGAATATCCTTAATGACACCGGATTAGCTACTTTACTGTCCCCCTATGTAGGCGGAGATAATTTACTGCGTAAAGCAGAAAAAATATTTTTAAACAATACAACTTTACTATATACGCTAAATAAATATTTAGGGCTAAATGTAAACATTGGTACAGCGAGAGAACTATTTTTTATCCAAATGCTAAGCAATGCTGGAATTGACACCTTCTATAATAAAATTGGAGATTTTAGAACTAAAGATTTTATTTTTGAAATTGGCGGCAAAAACAAAACAAACAAGCAATTACAGCCTGCAAAGCTACCCGCATTCTTAGTAAAAGATAACATTATGGTAAGCAGTAATAATATCATACCACTCTACTATTTTGGTTTTCTATATTAGGCAATATCCAGAGCAGGCACTAACCCTACAGGAGCTGTCTTTGGATCTTTGAAGGTAACAAATTCCCAGGAATCTTGCTCTGCTAGCAATGCATTTAATAGCATATTGTTTAAGGCGTGACCGGATTTATAACCATAAAAAGCACCAATGATGTTGTGACCCAAAAGGTAAAGATCACCAATGGCATCTAAGATTTTATGCTTAACAAATTCGTCTTGATAACGCAAACCATCTTCATTTACTACACGGTATTCATCGACGACTAATGAATTATCTAAACTTGCACCTGATGCCAAATTATTAGCTCGTAAATATTCAAATTCAGATAAGAATCCAAAAGTTCGAGCTCGACTTACCTCTTTAACATATGATGTTGTAGAAAAATCCATTTCTGATGCTTGCGCACTGCTGCGAAAAACGGGATGGTCAAAATCAATAGTAAACGAAACTTTAAAACCAGAAAAAGGTTCAATTCGCGCAACCTTATCGCCATGCTTTACTTCAACTGGCCGTTTAATGCGAATAAACTTTTTAGCAGCTTTTTGCTCTTCTATGCCTGCTGACTGAATTAAAAATACAAATGGACCTGCGCTGCCATCCATAATAGGAACTTCAGGTGCGCTCACATCTACATATGCATTATCAATTCCAAGTCCAGCAAATGCTGACATGAGATGTTCAACAGTTGATACTCGCACATCACCTTTAGCTAGAGTAGATGATAAAGTAGTATCACCTATATTTTCAGCAAGGGCAGGAATAGTTACTATTTTATCGAGATCGGTTCTACAAAAAACAATGCCTGTGTCAGCAAGAGCCGGCCTCAAGGAAAGATAGACCTTTTCACCAGTATGCACACCAACACCTGTGGCATGAATCACATTTCTTAAAGTACGTTGATGTATCACTAGCTTATACCTATATGTATTATAACTGGAGGCATTATACCACAATATCTAGATGCTGCAAGGGAAAAGCTGCCAGGATTATTCGTCCTCTTTGCGGCGTAAAAAGGCTGGAATATCTAAATATTCCATGTTTTTATCTAGTTCTGCATATTTTTCAGCTGAACTCTGGGGCTGATTCCGTATTACTGTCGGCTTTTCTAACTTATGGTAATCAATGGTACCATCACGTTTTGTCTTTTCAATAATGGTAGCTTTAGCTGGAGCAATAATCGTCTTATCACGTCCAAGGCCTGTAACTACAATAGTGACACGCAAATCATCAGTCATCTCTTTATCAATAACTGTACCAACCACTACGGTAGCATCTTCTGTAGTAAATGACTTGATTACATTACCGACCTCTTCAAACTCACCAATAGACATGTTCACGCCAGCGGTAATGTTTACCAGAACTCCAGCAGCCCCGGTTAAATCAACATCTTCTAATAAAGGACTGGAGATAGCCGCTTCTGCTGCCTCGCTAGCACGTTGCTCACCACTGCTAACGCCTGTTCCCATCATAGCCATACCATTTTCTGCCATTACTGTTCTAACATCAGCAAAATCAACATTAATCAAACCAGGTCTCGTAATAAGATCAGCAATACCTTGTACAGCACCATATAAGACGTTATTTGCTGCTTTAAAGGCATTTAGCAGGCTGATGTTTTTCCCTAACACGGTTAACAATTTATCATTAGGAATTGTTATTAAAGAATCAACATTCCTTGCTAATTTCATAATTCCTTCTTCAGCAATAAGCATGCGTTTCCGCCCCTCAAAAGAGAAGGGTTTAGTCACTACAGCAACAGTTAAGATACCAAGCTCTTTTGCTATTTCAGCAATTATCGGCGCGCCACCTGTGCCAGTACCGCCACCCATGCCGCAGGTAATAAACACCATATCCGAACCACTTAAAAGATCACGCAGACGATCACCATTTTCTTCAGCAGCTAATCGACCAACGCCAGGATCTGCTCCTGCTCCCAGGCCTTTAGTAATTTCTCCACCGAGCTGTAATACTGTTTCTGCTTTAGAAAACTTCAAGGCTTGAGCATCAGTATTAGCACTAACAAAGTTAACGCCAGCAATACCTTCTTCGATCATATGGTCAACAGCATTACCGCCGCCGCCGCCAACACCAAGCACTTTAATGACTGCATTACTAATTTGATTTTCTGCTAATTCAAACATTTATCTCTCCTCAAAAGTTCCCCTGGAACCAACTTTTCATACGCCCCCAAAGCGTTTTGACATTACCTTTTATTCTAATCTCTGGCTGTGCATCTTGTTGTTGCTGATATCCAGATAGCAACAGCCCAACACTTGTAGCATAGACTGAATTATTTAACACTTCTATCATGCCACTAACATTTTGTGGCGCGCCCAAGCGAACAGGCATTTGAAACACCTTTTCTGCTAGCTCCAAAGCTCCTTTGATTTTAGCAGCACCTCCTGTTAAAACGATACCTGAG
>JAGLXC010000162.1 GCA_023133095.1 Gammaproteobacteria bacterium
TTTGACTACAACTGTCCAATCTGCAGGAATTACACTTTAATAGTGAGCTCTGTCGCCAAGGCCAATCCTGATCTGAAAGTTATAGATAGAGTGGTACCGATTATTGCTAAAACGTCGCCGGCTATTGATAGCGCGGTTTTAGCTTCGTACCTACAAAATAAATTTTCAGAAATGCAATGGGCTGTTTTGCATGTGCCAGACCCAGAAACTATTCCTATTTCTGAGGTAAAAAAGATAGCTAAAAAAATAGGTTTAGATTTACAAAAACTAGCGGCTGATATGAGTAGCGACACTATAAAAAAAGAGCTGTTAGCTAATTTAACAGCTTATAGCAAACTGAATCAAACTAGAGTTCCTATTACTGTAGTTTATTCAAATAAGAATCCTGACGCAAAGAAAATATTTGTTGGGGAGCAGTCTTTTGCTGAACTACAGCAGGCTATTAACCAGCTTAAAGAGCAATAAGCAACAAAAAAAGATTTATTAACTAAAATTGGAGGTGACATTATGGCTAAAGGTACATTACAAAGACTCACATTGTTGGGACGTTTGGGGACAGATCCAACAGTAAAGGAGCTAAAAGGGGTGCTGGTTGCAAAACTCAAAGTTGCAACTACTGACAGAATTAAAAAGAAAGATGCAGAGGATTGGCAAGAAGAGACTACTTGGCATTTGGTTACTGCATTTGGGCAGAATGCGGAGTTTTGCCGAGATTATCTCAAAACAGGAGATACTGTCTATATGGAAGCCAAACTCCGGAATGCTAAATGGACAGATAGTCAGGGCGCAGAAAAATTTTCTGTGGACATTATAGCTAATATGGTTCAGCAGGCAGGAAAATCACCCAATTCTAATAATGAACCAAAGTCAGATGATCCATTAAATGAAATAGAATAGGGTAGTCTTTTATGCAGCTAATTAATATACATTTATGGATGCAGATATTGTGGTCTACTGTAGGAGGTAGACCACTCCCACCAGCTTACCATGAAGCGATAATACCAATCATTCATTTTTTTGCGGGATATAGTAATTATGATTGGTTTTTCATTAGTTGTATGCTGATAACAGTGATGCTTATTATGGTAAAGTTGGGGAGAGGTTGTTTAAAAGGAGTAAAGAACTTGCCTCTTGCAACTTCTTTTCAGAAAGGCTTTTGCCAAATGTTTGAAATTGTATTGCTTTTGGCATGGATTGGTGTGTGTCTATATGTTTTATCAGTGTTAATTTTAGGGCTTATCTGGTTCAAAGATTTAGGTTATGTAGCTTGGATTGCGAAAAAATTTCTGCCTGGCTGGATATTGGGGTTATTTTTAGGGTTAGTTATGGGCGTTATATTAAAGCGTATGATAGCCCGGCGTATTGATCCATGGTTGTCAAAGTATATAGATAATAAAGCCACAGGAGCGGATCATAGTAAATTAAGCGACATTAGGGATGTGTCTAAGGCAATTGCCAACTCTAAAGAGTTTGATCCTAAGTCTTATTTTAAGGATGATGCTGTTTTTTTCGGGAAAGATGAGCACAATAAAGCAATTTATGTCGATTTAAAGCGATTTTTGGGCAATCACATTCAGATTATGGGATACACAGGTTCTGGTAAGGGTGTGGCAGCCGCATGCATGATGAGTCAGCTGATAAAAACAGGAGTAGCTACTGTAGTTTTTGATCCCAAGCGAGGAGGGGACGAGTGGGCGCCTCATGTCCTAAAATCTATAGCAAAATCAAGTGGCAAGCGGTTTATTTTGATGAATTTGCAGGCAGAAAAGCCACAAATAAATTTGCTTAAAGATATTTCGGCAAATGAGCTGGAAGAGCTATTACAGGGTAGTATGGGGCTTCAGGATACCGGTGGAGATAGTGATTATTATCGGCGAAAAGACCGTAAAGCTGCTATGTTAGCAGCTACATTAGCTCAGAAAGCAGAGTGGATTCCTCATTTGCGTGCTTTATGTTATCAGGAGTTTCCTGACGAAATGGAGGCAGGTGAGGGATTTAGTGAGCAGCTAGAGGTTTTAGCACGAATCCCAGAGGTGCAGACAACAGCAGGAGTTGATATTAAAAAAGCCATTAAAGATGGTGATTGCATTTACATAATAGGCACAGAGAGTGTGCCACGGATTCAGTTATTGCAAAAAATGATCTTACTCAGGATTAAGCAGATAATTGAGCGGCGAGAGCGATTAGAGCAACATAGGCACGTGACAATTTTTTTGGACGAATTAAAATGCTTTTTAACCCGGCCTGTCTTGCTATCTCTGGCTATGATCAGGGATCATAATTGTAATTTTATTTTGGCGCACCAATCTCCGAGCGATCTGTATGATGTTAGTCGAGATCTGAATCCTAAATCGGTCTATGGCGGTGTTATGGAGAACACTAATATTAAGCTCATGTATAAGCAAAATGATCCAGACGGCCAGCAGCGAGCTGCTCTTCTAACCGGAGAAAAGGTGGTGATGCGAGAAAGTAAAGAGATTGCAACCAATGTTGGTATGGGGCAAGTAGTTGATACAGATAAGCAGTATGTTACGAGTACAACAGAGCCATTATTTTCCAAGAATGTGTTTGCTCTATTGCCGCCTAGGGTAGGGGTTTTAAATGGATTAGGAGGAGTCGCGACATTGTGCTTTACCGCGCCTGTAAAAGCTAATAAGACTTTGCTTGCGATTGGGAAATATGAATTTTGTCCTGACTATTCTAATGCGGCAGAGGACGTAAGTGATATTGATACAGTTAATAAAACACAAGTCTATAAGAGCAATATAATATCAGATAG
>JAGLXC010000163.1 GCA_023133095.1 Gammaproteobacteria bacterium
AGCCCTGAAGGGGCGAAACAATCATTAATCCCACACATAGAGAAAACCAGCTGAACGAGAATATTAGATAAAGATTGTGGCATATTGTTTCACCCTTTCAGGGTTCGGTTTCGGGAAGAACTCAATACCCAAGGTTTCACCTTGGGCTATCACATTTTGCCCCGTTGGGGCAGTTGTCAATATCAAACGTCAATTAATATGCCCAGCAATTCCGGACATTGACCACGGCAATCGGGCCAAACGACCAAGCCTGTGAGATATAGATTTTGGTGACATTTAGGGCGAGCCTGAATCTGCGCCAGGTAACGCAGGGTCAATTTGACAGGAAGTCAAATTGAGCGCTAAGGCAACAGGACGTTGCCCTGGCGCGACCCTGAGGGACCTCAGCAGATGAGGGTAAGCGAGCCCTCATGAGCCAAAAACTATATCTCGCAGGCACAGCACCAGGGCACCAGGACAAAATCTCAATTAAGAACGTCCCCCAATTACTACAGTTACTACAGTTTTTTTTACTGTATTGCAACAACGGTATTAATCTGTGCTATAATTAGTATTGTGTGGTACGGATTAAAGGAAAGAGGATTATGAATAAAAAAAATAGTATTGCGTGCTGTTATTTCCCAACAACAGCGGTGTTCGTTGATGATCATAGCGAATACCTTAAAAATTTAACCTTCAGGCTGCCGAATGACCTTCTGTATAAATTCTATTATGACCCTGTCAATTTGCTAAATTATTTTAAAGAGGATTATCAGCCGCCAGCATTTATTAAGAAATGGCTGTTAAACTTGAAAGATACTAAGGTTGAATTAGGTCGCACATTAGAAGAGAACGATCTTACCCATGCTTATATTGATGTTGATGTGGAGTCTATTCATCAGCAGATATATGCTCCGGAGCGATTTGATAATATATCGGTTTTAGTGGTGGACTATGCTATGCCACAAATGACAGGTATTGACCTTTGTGAGCAGTTATATACGCTTCCTGTTAAAAAGATAATGATGACAGGTCAGGCTGGCTATGAGATGGGGGTAGAGGCTCTTAACTCAGGCGTAATTGATCGGTATATATTGAAGGACTCTCCTGAAGCTTTTGGTAAATTGAATGATGCTATTGCAGAAATGCAGCAGGAATATTTTAAGGATCTGTCTGCGACAGTGATACAAAACTTGGGAACTAGTAAACGTTCATGTGTAACTGACCCTGTGTTTATTGATTTTTTTACTAAATTGCGCGAGGAGCGCAATATAATTGAATATTATTTGGTTAATGATTCAGGCTGTTTTTTAATGTTAGATGTTAATGGCAATCTTAGTTGGTTGGTAGTAAAGCGAGAGGCTGAGATGCGACGTTATTACTCTTCGGTGCGTGATAATGATGGCCCTGAAGATATGGTGCAGGCTTTAAAAAACAGGGAAAAGCTGTTGTTTTTATTTAGTAAAAATGATGAATATATCAATAGGATAGAGCAGTGGCGACCCTATTTACATCCAGCTAAGCCTTTAGAAGGTGCCTCACATAAATTTTACTATTCTATTATTGAGGGTCCTTCTGTTTATGAGATAGATGTTACGAAAATCGCATCTTATGATGACAGATTGTATGCTGAGTAGGGGGCTATCAAACCTGACCCAGTTTGCGAAGCCATATTACAGGGGCAGCAGATATTAATTCTGCATTGTGGACAATTAATGCAGATGAGCTTTGTGTGTTAGTGGCGAGCAGGGTATAGCAGTTTTCAGTGCTGCTTGCTTGTAAGTTACGTAGCATCACTTCATTATTTTTTAGTGTAACAATGCAGTTTTGGCCGATAAGATTTTCTATCTTTTTAGGGGGATATTGTATTCCTGCTACTATATCTTCTGGTTCATAGGTTGGTAGCATTGCGTTATCTGCTACAACTAAGTGCGTGGCACAAGGGTTGTGACGGCAGAATAGTGAATACTCTTCCTGGATCTGTTTTTGTTTTTTTTCATCTTTTAGGTTGATTTTTATGGGATTTTTAATGAAAAAGGTCGAGTCTTTTTGCGGCGGGTCAAGCTCTCCAGTTAAGAGCCATTCGATCGAACAGTCGATTCCATATGCTTGCAATGCATCAATAAGCCAATAGGCGCGAGTTGTTGTTAGGTTGGTTTTGTTGTTCTCCCAGTCTTTGTAGGTGTCATGGGCTACGCGAGCCAGATGGCCTGCTTCATTGCGATCCAAATGAGCAAATTCGCGCAAATATTTAAGGCGACCGCCTATTGTAGAAAGATTTGGTTTTAGGGTGTTAAGTTTTTTATCCATAATTAATTATAAAATATACTACCTAGACTGAAAATTCAATATGTCTTACAAAAGTTTAAATTTTTGCTTACAGATTCTTACCCCAGTTTACCCTATAATGTGACATGTTGGACTATTTTTATTAATTGAGGGTATTTAATATGTAT
>JAGLXC010000164.1 GCA_023133095.1 Gammaproteobacteria bacterium
AAAAAAATTCGCCGGGAGCCGCTGTAGCTTTTTTCATAGTCGTGAATTTTGTTCCAATATAAGTTATAATTTACAAAAGTATAACATAATTCAGTTAGAGTCGAAAATTAGATATGAACTTAGAGCTACAGAATTTTATTAATGCCCGTATTTTGGTGATTGGTGATGTGATGCTGGATCGCTATCTGCATGGCGAAACCTCGCGTATCTCACCTGAGGCGCCTGTACCCATCGTGCGAATTAAAAATGAGACCGAACATTTAGGCGGTGCTAGCAATGTAGCGCTTAATGCCAAAGCTATTGGTGCTAAGGTTAGTATGTTGGGTGTGGTGGGGAAAGATGCGGCTGCTGTAACTTTGAAGCAGCTATTAAAGAGCGCTGATATTGAGTGTCAGCTGCAAAATAGTACGGCTGCACCAACTATTACCAAAACCAGAGTAATTGCTTATCATCAGCAGTTAATTCGCTTAGATCATGAAGAGCCGCCCCATGCGCTAAATTATCAAAAGCTATTAAAGATCTACCACAAACAGCTTGCCAATAGTGATGTCGTGATTATATCTGACTATGGTAAGGGCATTGCTCAATGTGCAGCAGAAGTTATTAAAGCAGCCAGGGCTCGCAATATTCCAGTATTAATCGATCCTAAGGGCCGAGATTTTGCTATTTACCGTGGCGCCAGTGTCATTACTCCTAATTTATCTGAGTTTGAGGCTATTGTAGGTCCGTGCAAAGATGAGGCTGAGATAGCTGAGCGGGGCTTAGCTCTTCTTAAGGAGCATGATTTTGGCGCACTTTTGGTAACGCGAGGGGCGCATGGTATGAGTTTAATTCGAGCTGCGCATAAGCCAGTTCATATTCCTACTGATGTACGTGAGGTATATGATGTAACTGGTGCAGGTGACACTGTTATTGCGACTTTAGGTGTGGCCTTAGCTGCAGGCGAGAAGTTAGAGCAAGCTATGCAAGTTGCTAATATTGCAGCTGGCATTACAGTGCGTAAATTGGGCGCTGTTGCGGTGTCTGCGGCTGAGCTCAGGCGCGCGCTGCAGAAAAAGCGCGAATCTCTGCTTGGGGTTGCGAATGAAAAACAGCTGATTCAGGCGGTCACAGATGCTAAAGCTGAGGGCGAGAAGGTTGTTATGACTAATGGCTGTTTTGATGTTTTGCATCCGGGCCATATTGCCTATTTAGAAGAGGCGAAAGCCTTAGGTACCCGCTTAATTGTGGCAGTAAATGATGATGCTTCGGTAAAGCGCCTTAAGGGTTCTGACCGTCCTATTAATAAGTTGGAGCATCGGATGGCAGTTCTGGCCGGCCTTAAAGCAGTCGATTGGGTGGTTGCTTTTTCTGAAGATACCCCGTTGTGTATTATTAAGGCTGTAACTCCAGATGTTTTAGTTAAGGGCGGTGATTGGCAAACTAATGCCATTGTAGGTGCTGACCATGTCATAAGTCATGGCGGAGAGGTAAAATCTCTAGCTTTCATAGAGAACCATTCCAGTTCAGCTATTATTAATAGAATAAGGGGAGATAAAAAATGATTGTAGTAACAGGCGGCGCCGGCTTCATTGGCAGTAACATTGTTGCAGAGTTAAATGCTAAAGGGCGGACTGATATTTTGGTGGTTGATGATTTAACTGATGGTACTAAATTTAAAAATATCGTCAAGAGCCAGGTTTTAGCTTATCAAGATAAAGAGGATTTTCTGGCTAACGTTCTTAGCAATGATGCCTTTGCAGAGAAGATCGAGGTTATTTTTCATCAAGGTGCTTGCTCCACAACTACAGAGTGGGATGGACGCTATATGCTGGATAACAATTATGAGTATAGTAAACTTTTATTGCATTATGCCTTAGAGCACAAAATTCCCTTTATCTATGCCTCAAGCGCTGCTGTTTATGGTGCTAATACCACCTTTGTGGAGGAGCCAGCTAATGAAGAGCCATTAAATGTTTATGGTTATTCTAAATTGCTGTTTGATCAATATGTGCGTCGCATTATGCCAACGGCTAAAAGCCAAATAGTTGGGTTGCGCTATTTTAATGTTTATGGTCCGCATGAAGATCATAAAGGCTCTATGGCAAGTGTTGCCTCACATCTTGAGGAGCAATATCAGAATAGTAAAATCTTGCATCTGTTCGAAGGCTCAGATGGCTATGAAGATGGTGAGCAGAGGCGTGATTTTGTCTATGTTGGTGATGCGGTAGATGTGAATTTATGGTTTTGGCAGAATCCGCAGCAATCTGGCATTTTTAATGTTGGTACTGGCTGCAGTCAATCGTTTAATGATGTCGCAAATGCAATAATCAACCACTATGAGGCTGGAAAAATTCAATATATCGCCTTTCCAGAGGAGCTGCGTGGTCGTTATCAGAGCTTTACTGAAGCAGATGTTAGCAAGTTACGTCAGGCTGGTTTTGATGGCGTCTTTAAGACTGTGGAGGGTGGGGTTGCTCTTATGCTGGGCCCTAAACCCTAATATCCTGCGCGATTGAATAGTTACCTGCAAGGGGCACCCCTACATTGAGATAGGGACACTTATAGTATGTATATAAATGTCCCTATAAACAATAATCTTTATTTATAGGGACACTTATGAAGTGTTCCTTATTACTTAAAGCAAATCAGAAAGGGGCTAACAGCTGCCCAAAATATTAATGAGATATGTTTTAACAAAGAGGGATTGTTGTTCAATGAATTTGATGAGGTATTTTCTTCATTATTTGATGAATCAGAGGCTTATAAGGAGTTAATTATTAGATTGATAAACAATTCAAGAGAAGGTGTTTCCAGGAAACAAATTGAGGAACAAAATAGCTTGACAGGTAAAGGTGGTAGATTAAGTAAAAGATTATCAGATCTTGAGGTTGCTGGATTCATAAGTAGTTTTATTCCATTAGGGAATGAGAAAAAAGGTATATATTATAGAATATTTGATGAGTACTGCCATTTTTATTTAACCTGGATTAGAGCAGCTAAACTAACTTTAATGAAAGAAGAGACTGATGCTGATTATTGGCAAATGAAATCTAATACACAGAAATACAAAAGTTGGTCTGGTTATGCTTTTGAATCTATATGTTATAAACACATAACAAATATAAGGAGAGCATTAGATATTGATTATAATGCTGAG
>JAGLXC010000165.1 GCA_023133095.1 Gammaproteobacteria bacterium
TTCCCTTGCATCTGAGCTCGATCTCCAACCCCGATCAAGGTCAATTTTTTCTCAATCCCTTTTTCCAGCCCTATTACCATGTTATTAAGCAAGGCACGGGTAGTACCAGCAAAAGCATCAGCTTTGTCTATGCCAGCTTTCGGCTTTACTTTTAACAGATTATCCTCTTTAACAACTTCAACAGCTTCATGTATATGCTGCGTTAATGTAGCTTTGCTGTTTTTTATAGTAATCAGTTTGCCAGCTATATTGACATCGATTCCTGCAGAAATAGTTATTGGGTTCTTGGCAACTCTTGACATCTAACGCTCCTAACTTACGTAAAATAATATTTCACCACCTACACCCAAACTGCGCGCTTCTCTATCTGTCATCACGCCTTTTGGTGTAGAAACAACTGCCACTCCCAAGCCATTTTTAACCTGAGGCAAATCATGCTTGTTTTTATAAACCCGTAAACTAGGACGACTTACCCGACCAAGTTCTTCAATAACAGGTTTACCCTCTAAATATTTTAATACTACTATTAATGTATTTTTCCCATTAACAGCTTCTGTTCTATAATCTCTAATGTAACCTTCATCTTTTAGCACTTTAGCAATGGCAGCCTTAAGATTAGCAGCAGGCATTTGTACCTCAGCTTTAGCTACCGCTTGTGCATTACGAATGCGGGTTAACATATCGGAAATAGGATCTTGCATACTCATAAATTTTTCTCCAAATTACCAACTAGCCTTCTTTGCTCCAGGCACATGTCCAAACATAACTGCCTTACGCAAACACAAGCGACATAACCCAAATTTCCTATACACACCCCTTGGCCGACCACAAATATTACAACGATTACGCCCTCTGCAAGGACTTTTATCTCGGTCTTGTTTGTTCAACTTTACTACAGCAATCATCTTTTCATCATAATCAACAGATAGATCTTTAGTAATATTACGCAATGCATCTCTAGTAACTCGAGCGCCATCTGCTGCTTTTTTCCGCGCTTTTTCACGCGCAATCATTCGCGTTGTTGCCATCTATTTAGTTACCTCGCTTTTTAATGGAAAATTAAATGCTGTCAATAAGGCGCGTGCCTCTTTGTCTGTTTTTGCATTAGTGGTAAGGGTAATATCTAACCCACGAATCGTATCAATCTTGTCGTAATCTATTTCTGGAAAAACAATCTGCTCTTGTATTCCTAAAGTGTAATTACCACGTCCATCAAATGATTTTCTACTTAAACCACGAAAATCACGAACCCGAGGTAAAGCAATAGTAATTAAACGATCTAGAAATTCATACATTATCTTGCCCCGCAAGGTAACTTTACAGCCAATTGGCCAGCCCTCACGAATTTTAAAGCCGGCAATTGACTTGCGCGCAACTGTAACAACAGGTTTTTGGCCCGCAATTTTGGTTAAATCGTTCACCGCACTAGTCAAAACCTTTTTATCAGCAGCTGCTTCACCAACACCCATATTAAGAGTAATTTTAGTAACCTGCGGAACTTGCATAATATTTTTATACTCTAGCTCCTGCATAAGCTGCGGTATAATTTTCTCTCTATAAAATTGTTTAAGTCTTGCCATTATTTATCTCTAAGCCTCAATTATCTCATTATTGTGTTTAAAATAACGGACTTTTCGTCCATCATCTAAAGTTTTAAAACCTACTTTACTATGCAATTTAGCCTCTTCTCCTTTTTGCGGTGGCACAGATAATGCCACATTAGAGATATGAATAGATGCTTCACGCTCTCTAATTCCACCTTGCTCATTCTGCTGAGGATTAGGCTTAACATGTTTTTTTACTAAATTAGCGCCTTCAACTAAAACTCGATTAGTTTTGGTATAAATACGCAGTATTTTACCTGAGTGACCTTTGCTTTTGCCAGCTAAGACATAAACTAAATCACCTGTTTTTATTTTTTTCGCCATTACAATACCTCAAGCGCTAATGACACAATCTTCATGAATTTACTGCGCAATTCACGAGTAACAGGGCCAAAAATACGAGTTCCAATAGGCTGCATTTGATTGTTCAAAATAACTGCCGCATTACTATCAAAGCGTATTAATGAACCATCACTACGTCTTACCCCTTTTTTAGTGCGCACAATCAAAGCGTTTAACACTTCACCTTTCTTTACTTTGCCACGAGGAATAGCATCTTTTACACTAACTTTAATCACATCACCAATGCCAGCATAACGTCGATGTGAACCTCCCAACACTTTAATACATGCAACATGTTTGGCGCCACTATTATCTGCTACCTCTAATACTGATTGCATCTGTATCATAATATATCTCCCCGCTCAATAATCTTTACTAATTGCCAACTTTTAGTCTTAGCTATTGGCCGTGTTTCAGCAATTATTACAATATCGCCTATGTTACAACTATTCTCTGCATCGTGAGCATGCACTTTGGTAGAACGCTTTACATATTTACCATATAAAGCATGCTTTACTTTACGCTCTACTTTAACAACAATGGTTTTATCCATTTTGTTACTTGTCACTTTGCCTTGCAATGTGCGTTTAACTTTCACCTGTTCACTCATGAGACTCTCTGCCTTTTTCATTTAAGATTGTTTTAATGCGAGCAATATTGCGTCGCACTACTCTAAAACTATGGGTTCGCGGTGTTTCACCAGAACCTTTTTGCATCCGCAAACTAAACTGCTCTTTTAATAGAGCATGCAACTCTTCTTTTAATGCTGTAATGCTTTTTATTTTTAGTTCACTTAATTTCATTATATTACCGTCCGCGAAATAAATGTTGTTTTAATTGGTAGCTTAGCTGCAGCTAAGATAAAAGCTTCACGAGCCAAATCTTCCGGAACACCTTCTATCTCAAACAACATACTACCAGGTTGCACAAGTGCTACCCAATATTCAACACTACCTTTACCCTTACCCTGTCTAACCTCTAACGGTTTTTTAGTAATTGGTTTATCTGGAAAAATTCTAATCCACAATTTCCCGCCACGCTTTACATGTCTACTTATAGCTCTACGCGCAGACTCGATTTGTCTAGCGGTAATGCGTCCCCGCATAACTGCTTTCATACCAAACTCACCAAAACTTACCTTATTACCACGTGCCGCAACACCACGATTACGGCCTTTAAATTGTTTACGAAATTTTGTCTGTTTAGGCTGTAACATAAATACGCTCTCCTACTTGCCCTGCTCGGTTTTACTTTTATCTGTTTTTTCTCTTTCATTCCCTATTTTTTCACTACGGAAAATCCACACTTTAACCCCAATCACACCATAGGTAGTGTTCGCTTCAGCTAAACCATAATCGATATCAGCACGAAAAGTATGCAAAGGAACGCGTCCTTCACGACACCATTCTGTACGTGCTATCTCAGTACCACCAAGCCGTCCACTAACGCATATCTTTACTCCTAGTGCGCCTGCTCGTAAAGTATTTTGCACTGCGCGCTTCATAGCCTTACGAAACATTATTCTTCTCTCTAGCTGTTGAGCTACTGCTTCAGCAACCAGTTTGGCATCTAAATCAGGTTTTTTTATCTCTTCAATATTAAGGTGAGTAGGAACGCCTAGCATTACGCTCACCTCTTTGCGAAGATTGTCAATATCACCGCCCTTCTTACCAATAATTACTCCCGGACGTGCTGCATAAATAGTAATCTTAGCATTTTTAGCAGGTCTCTCTATTTTTATTTTGCTTACAGCCGCACCTTTTAGCTTCTCTTCTAAATAAGCTCTAACCTTTATATCGCTATATAAATATTTAGCATATTCTTTAGAGTTTGCATACCAAATGGAGTCCTCATTACGGGTAATACCTAAACGAATTCCAATTGGATTTACTTTCTGACCCATACTTACCTCTCTTAACTATCCGCTACCATAACAGTAATATGGCAAGTTCTTTTTAAAATACGATTACCTCGCCCTTTAGCACGTGCTCGCCACCTTTTAGAGGTAGCCCCCTCATCTACAAAAACGCATGAGACTTTTAACTCATCAACATCCGCGCCGTCGTTATGTTCAGCATTAGCAATCGCAGAATTCAACACTTTTTTCACCAAATCGGCTGCCTTTTTAGTACTAAATGACAATATATCTAACGCCTTTTCTACTTGTAAACCACGAATCTGATCAACTACTAACCGCACCTTTTGGGCAGAAATTCGCGCATTTTTATGTATAGCTGCAACTTCCATTCTTATTACCCCTTCTTCGCTTTACGATCACCTGAATGTGAACGAAAAGTACGTGTTAATGCAAATTCACCTAGCTTATGCCCAACCATGTTTTCACTAATATAAACAGGTACATGAGCCTTGCCATTATGAATTGCCAAAGTTAAACCAACCATTTCTGGAAGAACCATCGAACGCCGTGACCAGGTCTTAATCGGCTTTTTACTGTTTGTTTTAACAGCATTGTCCACTTTTTGTATCAAGTGGTGATCTACAAATGGACCTTTTTTTATTGAACGCGGCACTATCTATATCCTCACTTCTTACGACGATCGCGAACAACCATCTTATTAACTCGTTTCCGGGTACGATACCCTTTAGCAGGAACACCGGTTGGACTAACAGGATGTCTGCCACCTGATGTTCGCCCCTCACCTCCACCATGTGGATGATCAACTGGGTTCATAACAACACCTCGAACTGTCGGTCTTCGTCCACGCCAGCGGGATGCTCCAGCCTTACCTAAAGAGCGCAAATTATGTTCAGAATTAGATACTTCACCAATAGTAGCCCTACAAGTTTCTAATACTTTGCGCATCTCACCAGAACGTAACCGTAAAGTAACATAACCATTTTCACGCGCTACTAACTGAATAGCAGCACCGGCACTACGGCCCAATTGAGCGCCTTTACCGGGTTTTAATTCCACACAACAAATTGTGGTTCCTACTGGAATATTTGCAAGCGGTAAACAATTGCCAGCAGCAATTGCAGCTTCAGTCCCTGATACAACTGCGGAACCAGCACTCACTCCTTTAGGAGCAATCATATAACGCCTTTCACCATCAGCATAGAGCACTAAAGCAATATGTGCGCTACGATTAGGATCATACTCTAACCGTTCTACTTTGCCTGGCACGCCATCTTTATTACGTTTGAAATCAATCAAACGATATCTCTGTTTATGTCCACCACCTTGATGCCTAACGGTAATGCGACCCTGATTATTTCGACCACTACCACGTTTTTTTGCTTTTACAAGAGGAGCATAAGGCTCACCTTTATGCAACTCATGATTCACTATTTTAGTGACAAAACGTCGGCCTGGTGAAGTTGGTTTGGTTTTTACTACTGCCATTTTTTTACTCCTAACTCGCCCCACCTAAATCAATAGCTTGACCCTCAGGTAAAGTAACGTAGGCCTTTTTCCAACCTTTACGTCGCCCCGGGATCCGACCAAATGTCTTTGCTTTACTTTTCACATTGCTAACCTGTACATTAGTAACTTTAACTTTAAACATCAACTCTACAGCTTTCTTTATCTCTAATTTAGTAGCATCAGATGCTACTTTAAAAACATATTGTCCCTTCTCTTGTGCTATGGTTGCCTTTTCAGATACATGCGGAGCACGCAGTACTTTCAACAGTCGCTCTTCATTACTCATCCCAACATCTCCTCAAAACGCTTAATAACCGGCACTGTCATCAACACTTTCTCAAAACCTATTAAATTCACAGGATCAACCCCAACAGTATCTGTTACCTCAACATGGGCCAAATTACGCGCGGCTAAATATAACTTCTCATCAATCTCATCAGTAATGATTAAAACATTTGATAGATTCATATTTTTAAGTCGCAACACTAACTCTTTCGTCTTATTACTCTCTACAGAAAAATTTTCTGCGATTAACAAACGTTCTTGCCGCAATAGCTCTGATAAAATAGAACGTAACGCTGCACGATACATTTTTTTATTTACCTTTTGAGCATGATTCTGGGGTTTTGCCGCAAATGTTACGCCACCACTACGCCAGATAGGACTGCGAATTGTACCCGCTCGAGCACGACCCGTACCTTTTTGACGCCATGGCTTAATGCCACCGCCACGCACTTCTGAACGTGTTTTTTGTGCTCTAGTACCAGCTCTGGCTGCAGCCAAATAGGCAGTAACAACCTGGTGTACTAAAGGTTCTTTAAATTCACATGCAAACACATCGTCAGACAGCGTAATAGCAGTGCCTTTGGTTGCAACATTCTCTGGAACCATTAAGTTAAGCTCCACTTGATTCTCCTCTTTCTTTAACTGCTAGTTTAATAATCACATCAGCGCCACGAGCACCAGGAACCGTTCCTTTGACAAACAACAGATTACGTTCTTTATCAATACGAACCACCTCCTGACTTTGTACCGTACAACGCTTATTACCCATATGCCCTGCCATCTTTTTGCCTTTAAATACTCGGCCAGGATCTTGACACTGTCCAATGGAACCAGGGGCACGATGTGATAATGAATTACCATGAGTAGCATCTTGCATCTGAAAATTATGCCTTTTTACTACTCCAGCAAAACCTTTACCTTTACTGTGCGAGGTCACATCAACTTTAGCACCTTCAGTAAATAGCGCTACAGTAATTTCACTACCAACTGCAAGGTCACTAGTTTCATTATTCTCAAGACGGAACTCCCATAATCCACGACCAGCATCCACTCCAGCTTTACTAAAATTCCCCATTATAGGTTTAGTTAATTTTGAAGCACGCTTACTACCAGTAGTTACCTGAACCGCAGAGTAACCATCATTTTCTATATCTTTAAGAGTTACCACTCGATTTGGCTGCGCATCTATTACTGTAACAGGAATAGCTCTGCCATCGTCCATAAAGACGCGAGTCATACCACATTTTTGTCCAACTATACCAATAGTCATTTTCTATGCCTCAATCCACACTAATCTGTACATCAACACCTGCCGCAAGATCAAGCTTCATCAACGCATCAACTGTCTTCTCTGTTGGCTCTAATATATCTAACAATCGCTTATGAGTACGAATCTCATATTGATCACGAGCATCTTTGTCAACATGTGGAGAAGTCAACACAGTAAAGCGCTCTTTGCGGGTAGGCAGAGGAATAGGTCCTCTAATTACCGCACCGGTACGCTTCGCTGTTGCAACTATTTCAGTTGTAGCCTGATCAATTAATTTATGATCAAAAGCCTTCAAGCGAATACGTATTCTCTGATTTTTCCCCACAGTTGCCATAAGTTTTTCTCACCAATTATTCGATAATTTTCGCTACCACACCAGCACCAACTGTTCGTCCACCTTCGCGGATTGCAAAACGAACACCCTCTTCCATCGCTATCGGCGCTATCAAGGTTATTACCATCTTTATGTTGTCTCCTGGCATTACCATCTCTACTCCCTCTGGTAACTCTACTGCTCCCGTTACATCTGTAGTTCTAAAGTAGAACTGCGGACGGTAGCCTTTGAAAAATGGTGTATGCCGGCCTCCTTCATCTTTTGACAACACATATACTTCCGACTCAAACTTCGTGTGCGGCGTTATTGTTCCTGGTTTCGCTAATACCTGGCCTCGCTCGACTTCATCTTTCTTCGTGCCTCTTAACAAGGCTCCGATGTTATCTCCGGCTCGACCTTCGTCTAGCAATTTACGAAACATCTCAACTCCTGTACAGATTGTCTTTGTCGTTGGCCTTATTCCTACTATCTCGATCTCTTCTCCTACCTTTACTATTCCTCTCTCTACTCGGCCTGTTACTACTGTGCCTCGACCTGATATTGAGAATACATCTTCTATCGGCATTAAAAATGGCTTATCTATTGGGCGCTCTGGTTGCTTGAAATATTCATCCATTGTCGCTGCCAATTTCTTGATTGCCGGAACTCCTATCTCGCTTTGATCATCTTCTAATGCCTTTAACGCTGAACCAGTTACGATTGGGATATCATCTCCTGGATATTCATATTGGTTCAATAGATCTCTTATCTCCATCTCTACCAATTCTAATAGCTCTGGATCATCTACTTGATCCGCTTTATTCAAAAATACTACTATCGCTGGCACTCCTACCTGACGCGCTAACAATATGTGCTCGCGTGTTTGTGGCATTGGTCCATCTGCTGCTGATACTACTAATATCGCTCCGTCCATTTGCGCCGCTCCTGTGATCATGTTCTTTACATAATCCGCGTGCCCTGGACAATCTACGTGAGCATAATGACGATTATCTGTCTCGTACTCTACGTGCGAGGTCGCTATTGTTATTCCTCGCTCTCTCTCTTCTGGTGCGTTATCTATGTTCTCAAATGAGATGCCTTTTCCATCTGCCGCCAAACTTTTTGTTATCGCCGCTGTTAACGTCGTCTTTCCATGATCTACGTGCCCTATTGTGCCTACATTTAAATGTGGCTTATTTCTTTCAAATTTAACTTTTGCCATAACTAACCTCTATTATTTTTTATTAATTATAGCTTCTGCCACGCTTGCAGGAGCCTCATTATACTTAGTAAATTCCATTGTGTAAGTAGCACGTCCCTGCGACATAGAACGCAAATCTGTCGCATATCCAAACATCTCAGCTAAAGGGACCTCTACATCAATAATCTTACCAACAACACCTTCATTCATTCCTTGAATTATTCCACGACGTCGATTTAAATCACCAACTACATCACCCATATAATCTTCTGGTGTAACTACTTCGACCTTCATAATAGGCTCCAAGAGTACTGCTTTAGCATTTAAAGCACCAGCTTTAAATGCTTGCGAGCCTGCTACTTTAAACGCCATCTCGCTGGAGTCAACATCATGATAAGATCCATCATAAAGTGTCACTTTAATATCAACAACTGGATATCCTGCTAACACACCATTTTCCATCTGCTCTTTAACACCCTTGCTTACTGCTGGAATATATTCTCTCGGAATAACACCACCAACAATCTCATTAACAAATTCATAACCTGCACCCTGCTCTAATGGTTCCATACGGATCCAAACATGACCATATTGACCACGGCCACCAGACTGCTTGATATATTTACCCTCTTGCTCAACTTTATTCCTAATAGTTTCGCGATAGGCAACCTGAGGCTTACCTACACTAGCATCCACATTAAATTCACGTCTCATACGATCAACAATAATATCTAAATGCAGCTCACCCATACCAGCAATAATAGTTTGGCCTGACTCTTCATCTGTTCTAACTCTAAACGATGGATCTTCCTGTGCTAACTTACCTAATGCAACCCCCATTTTTTCTTGATCAGCTTTGGTCTTAGGCTCTACCGCCACAAAAATAACAGGCTCTGGAAACTCCATTCGCTCTAATGTTATACGGTTATCTAAGCTACATAAGGTGTCACCAGTTGTAACATTTTTCAGTCCTACAGCTGCTGCTATATCACCAGCTCGAACCTCCTTAATTTCAGTACGTGAGTTAGAGTGCATCTGTAAGATACGGCCAACACGCTCTTTTTTATCTTTTACTGAATTATAAACAGCATTTCCAGACTCTAAAACACCTGAGTAGACCCGAAAATAGGTCAGAGTACCAACAAAAGGATCTGTTGCTATTTTAAAAGCTAAAGCTGCAAACGGCGCATCATCAGAGGATTGTCTTGTACCTTCTGTGCCATCATCCAGAATACCTTTAATATCAGCTACCTCATCTGGTGCTGGCAAATACTCTATTACTGCATCCAATAATGCCTGCACTCCTTTATTTTTAAAAGCTGAACCAC
>JAGLXC010000166.1 GCA_023133095.1 Gammaproteobacteria bacterium
TCACTATTTTCACTAACATGCGGTTTACCGCCATCCAGAATAGCCACACAGGAATGAGTACTTCCTAAGTCTATACCAATTATTTTATTTGTTGCCATGATTATATCTACAATTATTATTTCTAGTTGTTATTGTCTTTGTATAATTTATATGTGGGGGTAGTAGAGATTATTTTCAAGTCGCCTTTGAGACAATTACTAAGGCTGGCCTTAATAGCCGCTCATGCAGGGTGTAGCCTTTTTGCATAACTTCTACAACAGTGTTAGGTTTAACTTTAGGATCCTGGCGTATACTCATTGCTTGGTGAAAATCAGGGTTAAAATCTTGATTTAACGGATTTATTGGTTTTATGTGGTGTTTTTGCAGGTTGTCTAAAAACATTTTCAGGGTTAGCTCCATACCGTTACGGATATTAGTGATAATTGCATTGTCTGCATTGGCATTACAGCTGGTTAACCCATGCTCTAAGCTGTCAATTATCGGTAATAGATCTGATGCAAATTTCTCTAAGCCAAATTTGTGGGCTTTAGTGATATCCTGTTCAGCGCGGCGCTTGGTGTTTGCAGCTTCTGCCTGTACCCGCAGCATGTCATTCCAGAGCTCATTGGCCTTAGTTTCAGCTGCTGTCAGCTTGTCCTGGAGCTCTTTATAGTCAGGATGCTCAATACCTGGCGCTGGTGCTGTAGCCTTTGGTTTTTGCTTGGGAGCTGGCTTTTTAGGCTGCTCTTTTGCAGAGTTCAGCACCTTTTGCCAATCTTTTTTGTTTTCAGTTTTTGTTTTATCTACCATAATGTGGCCCTCTTATTTTTTATGCACAATATACCATTTGGGTATATATAATATATGGGTTAGAAATGGATAATTTCAAGATAATGAGCAAATTTAATCCACGGAGTTGCGCCTTGCATAGGTTGAATATTGGCTGTTAAGACACATTTTTTGTCAGCAGGAGCGATTGCTTTAATCCGGCCCTTGGGGCCTATGATTGCTGTTAGACCAGTGTTGGTGCTGACCAGTTGCCAGCGACCGCTTTCGAGCGAGCGCATTTGGGTTATCTGCAATTGCTGGGGGGAGGCAATCGAGCGGCCAAACCAGCTGTCATCTGAGATATTTACCAATAGGTTGGCGGCAGGTAAAAAGCTAAGCTGCTCTATAGGATAGGCGGTTTCATAGCAAATTGAGGGAGCAATTATCAGATTAGCCGCATGAAATGGTGGCTGATGCCAGGGGCCTGGGCTAAAGTCTGACATAGGAATCTGAAATAGATTAGTTATAAAATTAGTTAAAAGAGGAAAAGGCGCATATTCACCAAAAGGTACCAGATGGCGTTTGTAGTAGCGACTGTGATTCTCGCCAATTGCGATCATGGTATTGTAATATTTGCTATTTAAATCTTGTCTAACAACACCTGTAATAATGGTAGTGTTATGTTGTTTTGCAATTTTGTTTAGATTGTTGATCCAGGGTTCTACTTGAGCCAGCGTTGTGGGAATTGCGCCTTCTGGCCAAATTATTAATTTGCTGTCCCAATGCTGGCTGGTGAGCTGCTGATAGCGATTCATAATAGATTCTAGCTGCTCTGGTTGCCATTTGAGCTGTTGCGGAATGTTGCCTTGAATCAGGCTAACTTTGATTGGTTGACCCTTAGGTTTAGTCCATTTTATGGGCTGTAAAAAGCCAGCAGCTCCCCAGATTATAAGTAGCATGAAAATAGTAAAGAGAGTTGTTTGTCTACGTTTTAGGGTAAAGGGAATAATAATTACTGCGCTAGTTAGAGCTACAGCAAAAGAGACTCCATAAACTCCAAAAATAGGAGCCAAG
>JAGLXC010000167.1 GCA_023133095.1 Gammaproteobacteria bacterium
TTAACTGTAATAGAGTTTTTTTCTGTGCTCATAATATCTCTTCTTTTATTTTACTGATGACACTATTTAATTTTTGTTGGGCATTAGACATTTTGTTGGTTAACACAGCCCGTTCTTGAATCATTTGAGCTAGTTTTTTACGCAATAGCTTATTTTCTGTATTAAGTTTAATCCGCAAATTAATTAAGGTTTCAACCTGTAGCTGTAAGGTTGTGAAATTTATTTCAGTCATATTATTTCCATAAACTTATGGTTTTATGTTTTCAATTGTCTAAAGAGATGTTTTAATATAATACCTTAATAATTTTGGGTCAACTTTTGTTAAACAAATTTAAGGAGAAATCTTATGACCGCGAATAAACCACGTCCTATTTATATTGACCGGCTACCGCCGTGTAATACCGGCTGTCCAACAGGGCAAGATGTGCAAAAATGGCTAGCTCTTACCCGGCAGGACAGGTTTCGTGAGGCCTGGGAGGTGATTATGCAGCATAATCCAATACCTGCCACTATAGGCCGAATCTGCTATCACCCTTGTGAGCACACATGTAATCGCTATGGTTTTGATACAGCAGTTAATATTAATGCAGTGGAGCGGTTTTTAGGTGATATGGCCCTGGATGAGGGCTGGACTATAAAAATTCAGGCAGAAGCTAGTGGCAAAAGGGTTTTGGTTGTAGGAGCTGGGGCAGCAGGTCTCGCTGCTGCTTATCATTTACGCTTAGCAGGCCATAATGTGGTTATTTGTGAGGCGAGCGCTATTGCTGGTGGCATGATGCACTATGGCATTCCTAAATATCGGTTACCTCGCAATATTTTAGATGCTGAAATAGAGCGAATTCAAGCTATGGGTATAGAAATTATCTTTAATCATCGGGTTGAAGATCTAATCGCTGAAAGGGATCATGGCAATTTTGATGCGGTATTTATCGCAGTTGGCGCACCAGTAGGACGGACTGTTGAGATTCCAACTCAGGGCAGTGGCTGCAAAGTTCTTGATGCAGTAGAGTTTCTAGCTGAGATTGAGTTTAAACAGCCGCCCAATATGGCAGGTCAAAAGGTAGTTGTTTATGGTGGCGGCAATACTGCAATCGATGCTGCCCGTACCGCAGTGCGCTTGGGAGCTAAAGAGATTGAAATCGTCTATCGTCGCAATCGTAAAAAGATGCCAGCCTATGATTTTGAGGTAGTAGAAGCCGCAGAAGAGGGGGTTAAGTTACGACTATTACGCACTATTAAAGAGATTAATGGTAATGATATCAGCTTAGATATTATGGAGCTAAATGAAGAGGGCTGGCCTTGCCCAACTGATAAAACCGAGATTATCCAGGCTAATGTAATTATTTTAGCTTTAGGTCTTAATGTGGATACTGGTTTTTTGCGCTCGGTTGATGAAATTGAGTTTAAGTCAGATAGCACTGTAATGGTTGACGATAACCTGATGACAGGATGCAAAGGCATATTTGCTGGTGGCGATGTAATTCCTTACGATCGCAGTGTTACTACTGCTATTGGCCATGGTAAAAAGGCAGCAAATCGGATTGATGCTTATCTTAGAGAGGTGGAGTTTGTAGCAGCGCCAAAGCATGAGGCAGCAGGTTGTGATAAATTGCATACAGGTTTTTATAGTAAATCTGATCGCAAAGCCCGTAGTCAACTTGGTTTTCCAGGGCGTAAAGAGAGCTTTGCAGAGGTTATGCAAGGCTTAAATGAAAGCGAAGTATTGCATGAATCTAAGCGCTGCTTTTCCTGTGGCAACTGCTTTGAGTGTGATACCTGCTTTAATGTTTGTCCAGTTAAAGCTATTACTAAATTAGGGGTAGGCAAGGGTTATAATATAGATTATGATACCTGCATTCGCTGTGGCCTATGTGCCCGCAAGTGTCCTTGCGGAGCTATAAAAATGACAGCTGA
>JAGLXC010000168.1 GCA_023133095.1 Gammaproteobacteria bacterium
AGATTCACTTGATAAGGTTAGGCTGTTCAGTTTATTCCGTAGGCCAACTATTTTATCAGGTGTTCTGAAAAATATCGATTGGGATTTTCATCCTGAAGTCAAATTAGACCCACAATTTCAAGAGCAGGATATTTTAGTAAGAAGGCCGGTCTTTTCTTTGTCTGAGTTATGTCAAGAGCTCCAGCATGGTATTCGTTTGAATGATTTCTCTGAGCTTGCAGCTGATGATCAAGCTAGGGTATTGCAAGAATTAAGTGAGTTAACAGGAAAAGAATCATGGCAATATGATAAGGGATCTTTTACTTTACAGCTAGAGTCACAGGAAGTCATCACTCTATCGTGTTGCGGTAAAGATAATTTTAGAGAGGTAATATTCGATCTTGCAGATCTGGCGCGTATTCAAACTACTCCTGTCAGATTTTTACTGGAGAGAGAGGGTGATAAGTTACCTTGGCAATCGTTGTTGGCACCTGCTACTAACCCTAAAACTACTTTGCTGAGTGTTGATTATGGAATGGGTAAAACAACACTGTTAAAGCATATAGCTGATGAATGGCGACAGGGTGAAGCGAGGGAGGACGAACGATTTGATTGGGTTATCTATGTTCCTCTAACAGAGCTAGTGGGAATAATAAAATCAGAAAATTTGACCAGAGCAGATATAGATAATTTTTTAACGCTTTTACGCCATATTGTTTGTTCCAAACTATTAAAGCAAGATCTGTGGCCTCTGCAAGAAGTGCTTGTTAGACAGGCTATTTCTGATAAGCAATTATTATGTTTGTTAGATGGATTGGACGAGATAAAAGGAGATGATATTGGTTTGGTTAATGGCTGGCTTGAATTTTTAACTGGACATGTCAGTTTGATTATAGGAGCTCGTCCGCATGGGAAGAATAGCTTATCAATTAGACCTAATATGGAATATACCTTATCTCCATTTAATGAAGAGATGCTTCATAACTATGTAGACCAATATTTCATTAAACAAGCTGAAGATTTACATATAGCTCCAGACAATGCTAGGCATAAAGAATTTTTGCAAAAGTTATGGCAATGGCTAGAGTCAGATAAGCAAACGGCGTTAGAAATATTGTACCGCCCTTTGCATGCTAAATTATTATGTGAAGGTTTGGAAGGATTTTATCAACAGTGGGTAAATGCGGTGCCTGATAAGCAAAAAGAGATCGAGGCCATTATGCCGTGGCACGATAATGTTTTTTATCGTACAAAACTATATCAGATGATTATTGCATCACAGTTGAGATCATATTTGCATAAGCATGTTAAGATTGGTGATCAAGCCTATATTTCACAAGATCATCTGGTGTCGATGATGACTCAGACTTTGCAGATAAGATTTAGAGAGATTGCATTTAACTATCTATTTCATCAGTCTGCACAACGCTTGCTTAGTTATTTAGATAAGGATCAAGTTGACAGTGAATTAGCACATATCGGTTTTTGTGTTAAAAAGAGCGTTGTTTCTCAGCCTGGAGAATCAGAGTATGAATTTTCTCACCGTATTTTTAGTGAATATGGGAGTGCGTTGTATCTGTTATGTGGTTTGTTGCAAAGTCCATCTAGTGAGTATTATAAACAAGTTCAAGATATTATAAGAACAGAGCGATATAATCCGAGATTTGAACAGGTTTGGAAAATTTTAGGTGAATTGCTGCGTTATGGAGAGCCAGCCCTTGATTTTAAAGCTCTCGGACAAGATGAGGAAATATCCGGTAAATATTCTGCCTGGTTCCCTGGATATGATTTAGCTCATTCTATGGATAATGGTTTTTATCAGAATTTGCAAGGAGATGATGCTTCAAACAGGCAACTATTTTCAAGGGATACATATCAGTTGCTGTTGGGTCATTCAGCTACTAATTCTGGTGAACCTGAAGGCAAAGGTGGTAAGCCAAGTGGTGTGGGTATGGCGGAGTTGCTTAGTTTTGTACGTAAAAGTGAAAAAATATATATGGATAAGAATGGAGCGCAAAATTTCATATATGAATATAGAGCAGATATAGAGGAAGCCAGCGATGAGTGGTTATTGCAATTTTATCTTGATAACTCAGAGCAGTTTTCTGCTGGTAACAGTGGTTGGTTGTTGCAGAAGTTAGTGCTACATGGACGTTGGAGGGATAAAGGAGGCGGTTATTGGGACAAAGATGTTTTTTTTCCGTTGCTGAAATTATTAATAAGAAACAGGGTTTCCAGCGTGTTAGCTGCCTATTTTATTTTCCGCATTCAGCCAAGAAGCGGATATTTCGATAATATTGGTCCTGAGCTAATAGAGGTTATGTCAGAATTGACATTCTCTAGGCATCTATTTAATTTTGATGAGGAATCACAAGTAAATTGTTTAATAATGAGCCAGGCTTTTTTGTGTAGACCGGAGTTGGTACAAAGGATTTTTTCCTATAACGCGGTTAATTTAAGAAATGTCATTCAGGTCTCCTGGAATATATTTTTAAATAGTACTAATTTTGATTGGGTTGGGTTAGAGACTTTATACCGAATATCTGTAACATTTGGTTTGCCTGTAGTTATAAAAAATCAATTAGATGGGGTTTATGGGTTAGAGATTAGGGTGCCTTATGTTGAAAATATTCCCCCAATTATTTTAAAAGGCGTACCACGACATAAGTTGCAGCAATTGAAACAGTATTTTGATGCGTTATGGGGGCGAGAGCAAAATCGGCCGTATGATTTGGCATGGGAAAGGCCCTCAGTGTCTGGCGAATTTGATAAGGCGGAGTTAGGAGTCTCATCTCCAGTTTTACCTGTTGCTCGTGATGGTAAGCTAGAAAATCAAGCTGGTATTTTATTAGAGAGCTATAAGCAGGATTACCTTCCGAGTGATAATAGCAATTTTATTTCTGCATTAGAGGATGTTGGTCTACAATTTGCTATAGCTGAATCATTGCAAGAACAAGCGGATCAAAAAGAGCAGCTTAATCAGAGAGTTCAGCAATATGGATTTGAAACAACGGATTTGTATAATGTAGATAAGGATGGCAGCTGTTTTTATTGGGCGGTTTTAGATCAGATTGCTACTAACCGTGGTTTAGCTGATTTCGTTAAACCACCGGTACCTGATATAGCTGCTTTGCGGGAAAGGGTGAAGCAAGCTTTTATCTCAAATCGATTGCAATTGATCCAATCAGGATTTTTTGCCGAAGATGCTGAAACTTTTTTGGCAAATCTTAGAGGCAGGGGTTGGGCAGGTCATCTGGAAATATTACTGGCCGCTCGTATGCTAAATGTTAATATTGTAATTCTTCCTAGTGTTGCTGCTGAAGCTCCAGTGGTATTTAGGGTAAATGGTGCAGAGCATTTTATCTGTTTGGGCTATGAGGTAGGTTCGCATTATCAATCTTTGCGTTGTCCTGAAACAGGTTGGCCAGAGCAGATAAGATTGTTATTGGATGGTCGCAGAGTAGAAGGCGATCCAGTTCCACAGGTGGTTATGGTAGATGAGATATTGCCATCGATAACTGCACATATAAATGCACGCAGTGCCTCGGATAAGTCACACGCACAAGATTCACCCAGTAGCTGTAGAAGCAGCCTTTTTAACACAGGCTCTGCTGCTGAAGATGGTCCACCTGTAGGTACGCTTCAAGAAA
>JAGLXC010000169.1 GCA_023133095.1 Gammaproteobacteria bacterium
GGAATTATCGTGGCATATTGTTCCAGAATAGCTTGCCCTTTCTCACTTAAGCTTCCTGCACGTTGCAAGCAAAAATCATAATGCGGCATTAAATCTTTGGCATACTGCCAAAAATATTGAAATTTATCCTGGGCTTTCCAATCACAATCTTCTGCATGTGTTGCTGCAAACCTATTTATTTCTGCTAACAATAACGATACAGACAGCTCAGTCAATTCTCTTTGCGGAGCAGCACCCGCTCCAGAAACAAACCAATTTAATCTAGTAAAATCTAGTACTCCAAGACCAGCTGCAACTTTCGCTTCAGCACCCGGCAATTCACCCTCTAAAGCAGCCTTTCGTTCCTTATCAGGCTTAAGCCCTTCCCACAAACCTGCCTCTTTAGCATCATAATACCTCTCATGATATAATGCACATACTCCATACAACTGCGCCCATACACTAAGATCTCGCATCCTCTCCTGGATTAACGCCATCAAGGTATCAACCCATTGCTCAAAAGATAAACCATCTACCGACATACTTTGACCAGGAAAATGCTGTTCTATCACCAGCATAGGATGCAGCATAGAAAATTTTAATTTACCAATCTCATCTCCAACAAGACCCACATATTCTCTTTTTCTTTGAACCATCGCCTGATCCTCTGCAGAAAGAGTTTGCGTTACATCTGGTGTTACTTTTCTCACGTCTTCTTTTACACTAATTAATTGATCCAATTTAGTACATCGCTCAACAGCAGAAGATTCTATTTCGCTACGCGCTTTAATTTCTCCTGAAATACTTTGTATATACTCATCTATTGCTTTCCAGAACTTTTCTATAAATGACGGTGTTTTTGCTCTTCCATCACTATCGCCTAAATATTCCTCTTTTTTCTGATCCGCCATGCGCAAAAACATATTCAATGGGTCTATCAACCGCTTTCTTTGATCTAATCCTGCAGAAATTGCATTCATCCATTCACCAATTGGTAGAGCATAGTGTTCACCTTCGAAATATGACTGAAAAAAAGTATAAATCTCTTTGCTCACTCTCTCTGCTTTTTTCAATAAAGCCTGTGCCTCTACAGTTTGCCTATTCATACCTGTAAACTTCTTTGTCAGCTGAGATTTAACTTCTTCTACTTTTTCCTTAAACTCAGCCTTAACTTCAGGATGCACTGTTTTACCTCTAATGTTCTGCTCTACCTTCTCTACTGCTTGCGATACCGCTATTAACTCTGCATTAATGCCAAACAACTCACACAAACTTCTATCTAGCTCTGGGCCAAAAAATGTGTTCAACTCAACTTCTGTATTAAGCAAAAAATCAATGTTCCTTAAATATTCTGGATTTGCTTCAGGCTGCCGCAATACATCTTCCATACGATTAATAAGCAAAAACAGCAAATGAGAAAATAAAGCAACGTCATCCCTCTCAAGAAATCCTGGCACTAACTCCAAACTACCTTTTATTGCTACTAAGTGCTGTAAGCTTTTTTGCCCTTCTTGCTTTAAAGCTTGCACAAATTTATCAGCGCTTCCTGGTTGATCTACTGGTTGCGACAAATATGCCTCAATTTCTCTCAACCTACGCAAAATTCTTTGCTGTTCTATAGAGGCTTTTCTCAAATCATCCGGGCTACCAGCTGGGGGCAGAATATTTTGCCGTTGATACGCTTGAATTAAAAGAGAAAATAACGTTATTCTTGAATCAGGGCTGCGCAAAGAACGAGCTAAAGCAGTAATTTTATCTCTTCTTCGCGCACCCTTATCTCTCAAGTCATCATCAGATAATTTTGCTACTTGTATCGCAGCAAGCAACTGCTGAGCCGCCTCTGTTTTGTCTTCAATGCCGTCTGCTGCAAGTAAACTATCTGCCACTCGTTCATTGGTATCAGCATCATCTATCATCCCTCGATACTCATTAAATCTCTCGTGTAATCTTTTAACAGGCATTTTAAAACTCTGAACAACATCTGGTGGCACACCAATCAAACCTTTTGCTTTTTTACCTATCTGATCAAGAGTTCGCGCAAATTTTTGCAAAGCTTGAATTGCTCTATCACGCTTTAAATTAAAAACCGTTGCTGCTTCAACTACCCCAGCAACTTCAGCTCGATCAAGCGAAATAAATTCTGCTGCACCTGCAATATAACTAACACATAACTGAATAAATTTAAGGTTTGCTGCATCATCAACATCTATTATTAATCTAAAAATCAAATTAAATACATCAGAATTTACATTATACAAGCCTGCAGAAAACACTCCTTTTTCTTTTAACACTGCAAATACACTAGAAGAGATACACAATTGGCGATCTTGTGGCTGAGGTTCAGGAAAACTAAAACCATATTGCGTCAATAAACCCTTTTCTTTCTCTGTTGCTACTGTAACAAGATATTGCATAATCAGCTTTGCTAACGCTTCTTGATCGACTGCTTCATATTTGTATATGGCTGGCACCCCACCAGCAGCAGTTCCTGTAACAGAATGAAGCAACTTAATAAGAGCAAATGTTACCGATGAAACATTAAGATCTTTACTAACAGATATAGATTTCCTATCCTGAATCGCAGAAGTAGCATTTCCATTAATACATAAATTAAACAACGCAGCTTGCAACCCTTCAACTTTCATCTTCATACCCTCACTATTATTACTAACACACCTATACTACCAAATTTCATCACTCCAATCCTTAAGAAAAGCTTAAAAATGCACTATGCGCAGCAACGCGTGCGAGCGGATGGATTTTGGCGACATTTAGGGCGAGCCCGAGTCTGTGCCAGGTGCAGCTGGGACAATTTGACACGACGTCAAATTGAGCGCCAAAGCAACAGGACGTTGCCCTGGCGCGACCCCGCTGCACCCAGCAGACGAGGATCAGCGAACCCTTGAGCCAAAACCCATCCCTCGCAAAGCGCACTGCGCATCTCCTCTCAATCTAAAAGGGCGCCCGCAAGGGGGCTCCCCTACAGGAACAATCGCCCAATTACATAGCCGCTGCAGCGAGGAAGTAATTGCATTTTGTAAGCCGCTCTGGTAGTATAGAAATATGGATAATAAAAAATTACAAGAATATATACAAGTTCAAATAGCGCAATCTCAGCATAGATTAGAAGGACTTGCCTATGACATGCATAACCAGCCACTTTTTAAAAGATCTGTATTTTTAGATTTACAACAATATGCTACTGCTTTTCTGAAAAATAGAACAGAACCCAGAATTATAGTAATGCCTGGGTTACGTGGAACTGGCAAAACGACCCTACTTGCACAACTATTTCTCTCTATGCCTAATGAAAATATAACAAAACTATATTTATCGGCAGACGAAGCTATCGCGAGATTTGACACTAACCTCTGGGATCTAATTGAAAACTACGAATATTTGCTAGGCAAACATATTGAAGAGCTAGAAACCCCGCTATTCCTATTTTTTGATGAGATCCATTATGATAAAAAATGGGCCATGTTTTTAAAAACCATATATGACAGATCAAAAAATGTGATGCTATTTTGCACAGGATCTGCAGCTCTGCTTTTGCGCGAACAAATTAATGCTGATGTTGCCAGAAGAGTTTTTTTTGTTGATATCCATCCTATCTGCTTTACAGAATACATGCTATTTAAACAGCATAAAGCCCCTGACCCAGAGATTGCCTCTACAATAAAAAATGCTATTCTTGCTTCAAATAATGCGAAAGAGGCCTTTGATAAGCTGGAGCAACAAAAAGCCACAATAAACAGCTATTGGCTGGATATTAATAATTTTGAAATCCAAAACTATTTGAAGCTTGGAACATTGCCATTTACCCTTAACTCAGAAAATGAAGTTGTTGCGGTAAATTTTATTGCCCAAATTATTAGTAAAGTCATTTACACTGATATCCCTCAGTTTTATAACTTTGAAATAGACACTTTAAATCAGATAGATAAAATATTATACCTCCTTTCTGACACCCTTGGAGTAAGCGCCGCTAAATTGAGCGAAACATTAAAAATGCGACCTGAAACCTTACGGCTTATTCTCAAATCACTTGAAAGCTCAGGCCTGATTTTAAAAGTTCCACCTTATGGTGCCCATTTTAGGCAGGTTAAAAAGCCAGCAAAATATCTTTTTGCAACTCCATCACTAAGATTTTCCTATCTAGCTTCAAGAGCAAGTATCAGTATCTTTGATATCTATAAAGGCAGCCTGCTTGAAGATACCGTTGGAATGTATCTAACCAGAATGGTACCACAATTCCAAAATCAATCATTAACCTACGATACAGCACAAAATGGGGCAGACTTTATTGTATCAATTGGAAACAAAAAGATAATAATAGAAGTTGGCACCGGCAAAAAAGGTTATAAACAAATCATTGCAACAGCAGAAAAGGTAAAGCCAAAATATAGCTTAATTATCTCAAACAACGAACTAGAATATTCAGAGGAGTATAATGCTGTAAAAATACCGCTTAAATATTTCCTATTGCTATGACCTCAAATAAATAGGGCGCCCACGAGAGGCGCCCCTACAAAATAACAGATAGATATTAAGCCAAGCTTATAATGAACGCCGGATTATCTCTTCGCTCTGTTTTAGATCAATGTCTCCATGCTCACCAATTGCGACTCTACCATGCTCTTCAAGCTGTTTAATCAACCTGGCAACTGAGTCCTCGCCAACATCATAGTCACTCAACCTGGTCTTCACGCCAAGAGATTCAAAAAACTCGCGAGTTTTAGCAATCGCTGCTTCAACTTTCTCTTCGGCCGTGCCATCAGTAACACCCCAAACTCTTTCTGCATATTGAACTAGCTTATCGCGCTTTTTGTCAGCTTTAACAGCCATAATATTTGGCAAAATAATAGCTAAAGTCTGACCATGGTCAAGGCCATAAACTGCAGTTATCTCATGGCCAATTAGATGAGTTGCCCAATCTTGCGGCACTCCTGCTGCAATTAAGCCATTTAGAGCCATTGTTGAACACCACATGATATTTGCGCGTACATCATAATCTAAGTGATCTTTCAACGCCTTGGGGCCTTCAACAATTAAGGTCTGCAAAATGCCTTCAGCGATTCGATCTTGTAATGGCGCCTTAGCATCATAGGTAATATATTGCTCAATTACATGAACAAATGCATCAATAACGCCGTTGGCAGTTTGGTGCGGCGGCAAAGTTGTTGTGGTTTCTGGATCTAATACGGAAAACTTAGGAAATACCAATGGATTCATAAATGGTATTTTAGTTTGCCCGCGGGTAATAACTGCACCGCAATTCATCTCAGAACCTGCAGCCGGCAAAGTTAATACTGTTCCAAAGGGTATTGCGCTTTTAATTGATGCTGAATCAGTCATCATATTCCATGGATCACCTTCGTAATTGACAGCTGCTGCAATAAATTTAGTGCCATCAATTACTGATCCACCACCAACAGCCAGAATAAAATCGATCTGATTTTCGCGGATCATTTGCACAGCTCGCATTACAGTCTCATACTTAGGGTTTGGCTCAATGCCGCCAAACTCCATTACAGTATAACCTGACAATGCTGCCATAACCTGATCATAGACACCATTTTTCTTAATGCTGCCGCCACCATAAGTTATTAAAACCTTTTTATCTTTTGCGATCTGATTGGCAAGCTCTGCGATTTGACCTTTACCAAAAATTATTTTAACGGGATTATACAGGGTAAAATTTTGCATGATTCCTCCTTCAGGGATATAAAATAACATCAAAAAACACCCATTGATGGATGTTTGCCTTATTCAGATTTAGAGCTGAATATACATCAAGGGCGCCCGCAAGGGACGCCCCAACAATTAAATTAATATTAAAAACGGTTTAATATTTAAATATCTTTCATGGTCAAACGAATACGGCCTTGACGATCAACCTCAAGCACCTTGACCTTTAACTCTTGACCTTCACTTAACACATCTGAAGTATGATTAATACGTTCATTCGAAATTTGCGATATATGTAGCAAACCATCTTGTCCTGGCATGATATTTACAAAAGCACCAAAATCAGTAATTTTCATTACCTTACCATCATAGATTTTGCCTACCTCAGCTTCTGCTGTAATCTCTTCAATTCGCTTACGCGCAGCAACAATTGCATCTTTATTAACAGCTGCAATCTTGACTGAACCATCTTCTGCGATATCAATTTCAGCGCCACTCTCTTCAATAATATCTCGAATAACAGCGCCACCTTTACCAATAACATCACGAATCTTTTCTGGATTGATTTTAATCGTAACAATACGCGGTGCATAATCAGAAATTACGCTACGCGACGCAGCTATAGTTTCATTCATAATACCAAGAATATGCATACGACCCTCTTTAGCTTGAGCTAAAGCAGATTCCATAATCTCACGGGTAATACCATCGATCTTGATATCCATTTGCAGTGCAGTTACACCAGCTGCTGTACCTGCAACCTTGAAATCCATA
>JAGLXC010000017.1 GCA_023133095.1 Gammaproteobacteria bacterium
AAAGCAGCAGCTGAGGCTTTAGTGAAGTTGGGATATGATGAAAAAGAAATTGAATATTTATCACTTATTAGAACCCTACATCATCATATTTTATATCGTAGACTGGCGGCAGCAAACGCTTTAGGTAAATTAGGAGATCCCAGAGCTGTTGAGCTTCTTCTGGGAATATGGAAGACTGATTGTGAACGGAGTGTTAGGAAAGCAGCAGGAGAGGCTCTAGCGATACTGGGGTATGATGATATAAAAAAAATAGAATTTTTAACCTGTATTGCAGATATAAATGATCATAATTTTTATGCTAGGCAAGAAGGTGCAGCAAGATTGGGGGAATTAGGAGATCATCGAGCCATTGAACCTCTCCTAGGAATTTTGAATGATGATACAGAAACTGTTCGGAAAGCAGCAGCTGAGGCTTTAGTGACATTGGGTTATGATGAAAAAAAAATCAAAGTGTTATCCTCTATTGACATTCTAAAAAGAGAAGGCAGATCTAAATTAGATAAGGCTGTAGAATCTTTAGTTGAATTAGGAACCCCTTTTGCTATTGAAGGCCTTGCAGAATGCTTGCGATGGAAAGATGGGACTGTTAATTTTATAGTTGCAAGAGCTTTAGCCGAATTAGGAGATCATCGACCAGTTGAGCCTCTTGTAGAATGCTTGAAAGATAGCTCTCGTGATGTTCACGCCGCGAAAATTTTAGTTGAACTAGGTGATTCCAGAGCCATGCCCCCCCTCTTAAAAGACTTGACGACGGGAAGATATGAGTGGGACCGAATAGCAGCAGCAGAGGCATTGGGAAAACTGGGAGATCCTAGAGCATTACCTGCATTAAAAGCACGAGTAAATTGCAAGTTCCTATGTTGCTTTTGGTGCTGCGCAGGTGAGGAAAAGGATAAGAGAGTGATTGGGGCTGTTAGGAATGCTATAGCAAAAATAGAAAGTAACCAGGATAGTCCTAGGGCAGTGGCTATGCAAATATAGGCATCGCATTTGGAGGCTTAATTCACCTGTAAGAACTAAGCAATAACCCCGATACTGAACAGTATCGGGATAGTTGGTGAGCTTAAGCTGGCAAGAATATAATACTATGGTTAACGCTTAAGTGGTTCTGCTTGTGGTTGTTGGTCGCCTCCTAAAACCTGTTCAGTTTTCTCTGCTTTTGGCGTAGCTTTAAACAAGCTACAGCTAGTTGCTACATAAGCAGCTTGTTGTTGTGGCATTGGCGTTTGCAATGCTTTAAACATTTCTACTATTTCGTCAAGTGTTTGTTTTGATTGACTGATCAAAATCAGCCCATTGTCTCCATAATTTATTTGTGTTTCTTCAGAAGAAAATAGAGTATGAAATAAAAATTTATGGCACTCTCCAAGACATCCAATTGCTAAATGCCCTTCAATGTTGTGTAATTTTAATACAACCTTGTCCTCGGTTATCTGTATACTTGCATGTGTTCTTAAAAGTTTACGGAATCTTAAATCAAGTGTGATTCCTGGAAGACTATGGAAAGAAATTCCGTTTGTAACATTTTTATGGAATACCTGAGGATTATGATTAGAGGCTGCCTTTTCTATTCTTAGCCCAGCGCCATACAAAAGTCTTCTTGTATTCAATGGACACCAACACTTCATTCTTGATTTTCTTCCAATTCCATCATGTTCCAGATAAAGAGATAAATCTTTCATGGTAACCTGTTTAATACTAGGGTACTTAGTCAAAAAATACACCATTTTCTCATGTTTATAATCATCAAAGTTACCCAAGGTAAGATGAGTTATCCCCGCTATATCAGATGGTTTCTGCAATTTGGTTGCTTCTAGTTCTGTTTTTAACCCACGTATCTCCTGCTTACGTTTCTGGGCTTTGGTTTTTTGCCTATCAAGCTCCCTTTGCAATGGTTCCAAGAACGGCGCTACTCTTAATCTATTACGTTCTGTTTCAATAAAGGCTGCTAATTTATGATTACCAGCATCTCTTGCTATCTCGGCTGGTTTTTTACCAGCAGCATTAGTCGCTTTAGCATTTGCTCCGGCTACCATTAATAGTTCTACAGTTTGTTGATTTGGTAATCCTGCAGCTAAGAGTAATGCAGTGTTTCCTGCTGTATCTTTGGCCTCTTTATTAGCTTGTTTAGCTAATGCTAGCTCTATTAGCTCTGGCCTTTGTAATCTCACCGCATGCAATAAAACTGTATCTCCTGCGGGATTAGTTGTCTCTAGATTAGCTCCACTATTTATTAATCGTGCTGCTAGGCCAAAATGTCCCATAGTTAATGCTAGATGTAGCGCGGTGTTACCATCTTTATCTTTTGTTTCTAAATTAGCTTTATGCCCTATAAATAGTTCTGCTAGCTGTTGGTTACCAGTTCTTACTGCATGTAGTAGTGGAGTATCACCTTTAGCATCGGATTTTTCTAGATCAGCTCCGGTATCTAGTAGGTGTTCTACTACTGCTATATGATCTCTTGCAGGGATTGGTGCTGGATCATCGGCTTCTGCTACATCTTCTACTTTAGTAGTCTCTAGCAAATCAAAATGGGTACCATCGGTGTGTAATATTTGTGTGGCATGGTTTGGATCACCATACAGATGCACCATACGTAAACTATTGCCTACTGTCTTTTGCCAAAAGCATACTTCTAGCCCTCTTAGTTTGGCTATAGCATCTACTAGACCACCTTCTTGGTTGATAAGTAGAGTTAACCATTTTTGTCCATTACTACTGTGATAGGAGTGTACAAATTCATTGTAGGTTGCCTCTTCCTGGCAAAAAGTATAGAGAGCTTCTGTTGCTTCTTTTTGTTGTCTTTTTACACCTTCTAGCTGCTTACATATTTCTATTTCTTGTGGCACTTTGGAGTTTTGATAGCGTCCTATTAACTCATCTATTGCTCCGGCTACTTGATAGGTGTCATTTATGCGCCGCATAGTATCATCTTCTGCGCGTTGAGCATCTTGCAATCTTGCTATTAATTCCTGATAGGCTGATGCTTCAGTTATTGCTCTAGGCAGTGTTCCTTCATGATGGGCTGCAACTATTTCTGCTGCTACTATTT
>JAGLXC010000170.1 GCA_023133095.1 Gammaproteobacteria bacterium
GTAATTGGACAGTTATGATACCATTTGTTAAACCTATAGGTATAAAAATCATTATGATCTACAGTAAAAACTTTTGAAGTTTTCAAATCCTCAAGCGCCACTAATATTGAAGCATCCGCCAAATCCATAGGATGATCTGCATATTTTGTAATCAGTTCATAAGCACGCAACAATGCGTTATTGTCCATAAACCAAATATTAACCCCACCCCTTATAATAAATTCCATACAATTATCAACAGCCTTGCTGCCAGGGCATAAGAGATGAAAAGTTTCTGTTAATATCGGAACAGTAGTGTATAAATCCTCTGTAATACTTTTTAATTTATTAGCACAAAGCTTATGCATTTTATCTTTCGGGTTAAACAACGCAACCAAAACACCTGTATCAACAACAATCATTTATTATATTTCCGTTGAAGCCCTGCTGACATTGCTTGCTTAACATTTAAAGAAGAAGCTATTTTATCGTCTCCAGCGCCTAAATCTAATTGACTATAAACATCAAAGGCTGACTGTTGCTGTTGCAAAGATTGCTTCAACAAAGCTAGCCCTTGTTTGATGCTATCAGAAATAGATAAATGCGTCTGCTTTATAATATACGCTAATATTTGCTCAGTGTTTTTATCAAAACGAACTGTTTTAATACTCATAATATTCTCTCTTTTCGAAATACAGCTAAATCTGTATTACATATTGTAATACACTACGTGTTATTTGTCAAACTCAACATGATTTAAGCACAGAGCCAAATCTTGGTATTGAACATCGTTATGCCCAATGTCAAGACCCAACCACAAAGCGTGCTAAATAACCGCCTTTAGTATAGATAAAAACATTGTTGCTATAAGTTATAGGCTCAGACAGGATGGAATCTTTTTTACGCACTAAAGCTCGCGCAACAAAATGGCCATCATTGCAGGCTATAAAATGGATATAACCTTCACCATCACCAACTACTAAAACATTACTGCCTAATAACGCAGGTCCTGTTATTTTTCGATTAGCCAAATCGTTCTGCTTCCAAACCACTCGGCCATTGATTCGATCAAAGGCCCAGATACTACCTTGATCATCTGACACATAGACATGAGCATTATCTACTGCTAAACCAGAGTAGGAGGACAATTTGTGCTGCCACAAAGTTTTACCAGTTTTTAGTGACACAGCTGCAACTTTACCTTGATAGCTGGCCACATAGATAATGCCATTTATGATTTGCGGATTAACATCAATATCAACCATTCGCTGCACCGCCATACTACCCTCACCTTCAGCAACTAATTCACGCCAAATATATTGGCCACTCTTAAGGTCGAGTACAACTAAATCACCGCTAGCAAAACCTGTTACTATTCTGCTGCCAAATACCTGCGGCGAACTACCGCCCCTTAAAATCAAACTAGGTTCTTCGTTGGTATAGGTCCACAATTGCTTACCGTTATCGATATTAAATGCAGTTAACACTCCATTTTCTGCTTTTACTAAAACAATGTTACCCGCTACTGTAGGCGTAGCTAAAATCTGGCTGGTCACGGAACGATGCCAGGCAAAAGCACCATTTTTTTGCTTAAAAGCTAATAGCTGTCCCTTATCATCACCCACGAATAACATACCGTTACCAGCACCTACGCCACTGGTTAAGTGTACTTTAGTATTTATAGCCCAAATCTTATTCCCAGTTTGAGCGTCCATTGCTGCCAGCTCCCCATTATAGCCATCAACAAAAATAGTATTATTCACATAGGTTGGGGTTAGTTTCAGATATTGCTCTTTAGCACCATCACCAATATGCTTTGTCCATGCTGTTTTTACCCGCATCGTTGGCTTAAAATTCACCAATGGAGCTGGCGGCGCTGGTTTATAGCTGCTACAACCACACAATAAAACCAAATTTATTACTACTAGATATTTAACTACTTTACTTATTAATTTCATTACATTTTTCTCTTTAACATCGAGTTTTAGTGGATGATATTGCCTTTCAACTGATTAATCTTCATCTGCAAAGCAGGAGTTAACACACTATTTTTAGGTGATTCTTGTAATGAGATTTTATACTGTTGCAGTGCTTTAGCTTTGTTACCCTGGGAAGCATAAATATCACCGCGTGCCTCAGAAATTGCTGGCATAAAGGCTTTATCATCTACCTTATCTAAAAGCTTTAAGGCCTGCTTAGCTTTATTATTAGCTAACAGCACTCGCGCCTCTCGTAATCGGGCAATCTGCTGTATGCTATCTGGCTTTCCATGCTTTACCACCCAGGCTAAATCTTTTTGAGCATCGCCTAAATTGTTAGTAGCAACATCAGCTTTAGCTAACATTAGAGATGCTAAACTAGCATAGGGAGTATGTTTATAATCCTTGCGTAGATGGTCTGTATACAATTTCATGTCAGCACTTTTATTGTTGATGCCAGCGGTCAAGAGCTGCTCATATAAAACAGAAGCCTCTGCTGCATGTTTTGCTTTATATGACTGCCAAAAACGCCAACCACTACTTAACCCTACTACCAAAACAATGGCTATTAAAATAGTAGTTCCATGTTTTTTCCACCAATCTTTTATTAATTGGATCTGCTCTTTATCTGATACGTAACCTTCCACTCTCAACTCCTCTTTTCTAAAAAATTAACCAATTCACTGATTGATATCTGCTGCTGCATCTCATCACTGCGCAAATATTTCACTGTAACCAAACCTTGAGCAACTTCTTGCTCACCCAAAACTAATGCCAGCCTTGCTCCACTCTTATCAGCCCGCTTAAACTGCGCTTTAAAATTACCCGCACCACAATTGCTAACCAGACTAATCTCTGGCAAGTCATTACGCAACTCTTCAGCTAATAACATGCCTTTTTGTAAAGCCAATTCACCAACCATAATCAAATAGATATCAGGCGCTGCTTTTAATGACGCTGCTGCCTTTACTAATTCTACTAGCCTTTCAATGCCTAAAGCAAATCCAATTGCAGGTGTTGCCTTACCACCTAGCTCTTCAACCAATCCATCATAGCGCCCCCCAGCACAAATAGTGCCTTGAGCCCCCAATGAATCTGTAACCCATTCAAATACTGTTAGCGTATAGTAGTCCAAACCTCGCACTAGACGTGGATTGATCTCATATTTAATTGCAGCAGCATCTAACAACTGCCGTAACTTATCAAAGTGCGCTGTTGTATCCTCATCCAGATAGTCTAATAGTTTCGGAGCACCAGCCAGCATCTCTGCCATCGCTGGATTTTTACTATCTAATATTCTTAGCGGATTTGTATATAACCGCCGCAAACTATCTTCATCTAGCTCTGCCTTATGTTGCTCCAAATATGCGACTAACTCCTGCCGATGGCAAGCTCGCACAGCACTAGTGCCAAGGCTATTAATCTGCAACACCACCTGATCTTTAATGCCTAACAGCTCCCACAACCTGGCACTCATAAAAATCAACTCAGCATCTATATCAGGTCCTGGCAAACCAAAAACTTCCGCCCCAAATTGATGAAACTGCCGAAACCTACCTTTTTGCGGCCGCTCATGCCTAAACATTGGCCCCATATACCAAAAACGTTGGATTTGATTATATAGCAGTCCATTTTGAATACCAGCCCGAACACAACCCGCTGTACCTTCGGGACGCAAAGTCAAACTATCACCATTACGATCAGCAAAAGTATACATCTCCTTGGCTACAATATCGGTAACCTCGCCTATAGTACGCTGAAATAGCTCAGTCTGCTCCAACAATGGAAAACGAATCTCTTGATAGCCATACATACTAGCTAATCTACGCAAGCTTGCCTCGATATGCTGCCAATAGATAACATCTTCAGCAAAAAGGTCGTTCATGCCTCTTACAGCTGCAATATTTTTTGTCATACTTAACTCACTATAGGAGAAATCATCTGTTGCACTGCTTTAGGTTTTACTGCCATATGGTTATTAGGCAATAGATCTCTATGCAACCACCAAACAGAACCTAATAATATCAAAACAATAAAAGCCAATAAATCAACCAGATGCGACTTTTTCTGCCTCTTCTTTTTGCCAAGCTTTTGCCCTTTCGGGGCCACAGTTATTACTGTCGGATTGTCGCTAAAACCTAGCCCTAAACTCTCAAATTTCTTTAATATATTATGCTCTGCAATCCCTACAAGCTTAGCATAAGAGCGCAAGTAACCTTTTATATAGATAAAAGAATCAAATTCATTATAATCATCAGCCTCTATTGCTACCAATCGCTGCCTGGTCAAAAATAGCTTATTAGAAGCATCTTCTAATGTCATACCTTGCGCTTCCCTGGCAGACTTTAACTCCTCCCCAGGCCCCAATAATACAGTATTCTGTTGATCAATCATAAGCACTCCCCCAGATTAGAATTATAAGCTTTATTACATGGCGATGACAATGGAATTCTATACTACCTGAGATTAACTGGACCCAATCACGACAGACCTCTACACCGCTTACAGTCTATTTCTTTTGAATTTTTTGTTAGTTGGTTATTCTCTAAACAAATCGTCTAAACAATCAACCCACTATAGGCAGGTTCGGTTGAAAATCACATTCATTATTCTCAAGGCGTTGCCTTGGACTATCACATTACGCCCCTTTGGGGCTTCGCGAATCATGGTATCCAAACCATTGTGACCAAAAACAAACTAACTGGCTGTACATTTATAGGGGTTATTTTGACCTAAACAAACATCAACCAACTATAACAAAATTCATTGGTGTTGCAAAAATCCGCACATGCATGCCAAATTTTACTGCCCCAACGGGACAAAATGTGATAGCCCAAGGTGAAACCTTGGGTGTTGGGTTCCCGAAACCGAACCCTGAAAGGGTGAAATAATATGCCGCAATCATTAGCTAATATTCTCGTATCTGGTTGCCACGGCGCACTAGCTAAGACACACGGGCATCTCTGACGATATCAACAAACTCGGCAGGCCAATTGCACATGTGCGAGACGACGCCGATCACAGCTCTATAGCTGTGACCGATCGCTATAATGACGTTACTTTGCAGGAACAGCATGCGTCGGATAAGAGGAAAAAGGCGAAGTAAAATGTATGTGATTATCTGACTAGCTAGCACATTTAAATTCAATCTTGTGAACCATGCTGTTAATAACTAAATTTTCGGAAATTCTACCACAGCATAGTCTTTATTTAAAAAATAATCTTTATTAACACAATTATAAACAGGGCTGTCCGATTCTGGCATAA
>JAGLXC010000171.1 GCA_023133095.1 Gammaproteobacteria bacterium
CATCAAATGCGGTTAAGAACTTTATTTTCTGGTTGGTTCGATTCTGACGTGGTGGCGCATTTACTGTTTCAGGATTAGCCTTGGCTATCTTTGTGGTGACATCAGCTGAGGCATTCAGAGCTGACGATTGATAGCATTCAATTATTGGAGCGTTAAGGGTTATGGTTGTACCTTTTAAGCACACCTTGTTATCTTTGGTTATGGTAATGCCATAGCCATTACTACCTAAAAATATATCCTCTTCACCACTGCCTTGAATCGAGAGATCTGTGTTAGCCTGAATATTTACGCTACCTTCTATGCTTTTGATCTGCAGATCATTTTGTTCTACGGTTAAATTCAGATTATTACCAGCTTCGACCTGGAGACCTGTTTTGGCGGTAAAATTTATGTCACCGGTTTGAGTTTGATTAACAATATTACGCTTGGCTTTTAGCAAAATATCTGTTCCTGCTTGTTGCAGAATATCTCCTGCAGCAAAAAGTTGTTGCTCTCCTGCGATTAAGGTTTGTTGCTCTTTATCGCAGGTTGAAGTGTAACTGGCACCAGTTTTAATGGTTGCATCTTTGTTAGCGTAAGCCTGAATTTCACCTTGTTCAGTTGTAAGGTTTATTTGCGGATTGTCAGTATCTGCATTTAACTCTAGTTGATTGGACTGTTCGCGAGTTGCGAGTGTTAATAGCTCCTGCTCCTCCAGATCATCTATTACTATCTCATTGCCACTACTGGTCCTGATAATGTTTTGGGTCGAGTTGTATGCCGTCACTGGAGAGCCATGTTGAGGGTGATCTATTGTTCCCAAAATTATTGGCTGGTCAAGATTGCCAGCAATAAAGCCTATTGCTACTTTAGTGCCTGGCGGCAGGGGAAAATGCATGTGCGCTGTTGGCTGGATTGCCCGGATTGGTTTGCTGGCAGCGCATGCCATTGAGTCGCTTTTATCAAAATTCATGCGCAAATGATAACAGCCCGACTCATCTACATAAGCATAGACAGGATTGGTGCCTTCGATTGTGGCAGTAAGAATATGATGAAATTGTGGTGGCTCTATGGGTTCGGTTCGATAGGCTAGATCTGCTTTTGCTAATAATAATTTGGCGGTGTAAGTAGCGCCTGCCTCTAGCTGCATTGAGATAACTCGATAACGAATATTGTAAATATGTTCTGGATGATCACTTAGGAAAAAACTTTGGCCAGGTGTCAAAACCGGACAATCACTTTCTGCCTTAAAGATTTTTTTTTGCCAGCTTAATGCCGCTTGATAGATGTTAGCAAGCCATTGACCTTGATCCATATTTTTATAGTTGAGACCATGAATATGTCTGGTGCCAGAACCTGGAGTTGAGGTTTTGTTATAGGCATAAACAGTGAAATCCTTATCTGGATAATCGGGATCATAGCGGGTGAGTTTGATGGTATCGGTTAATAGAACCGCTGCTTCATGCAAAACATAAATTGACTCTTTAGCTCGCGCCATACCGCTTTGTTCATGGTAACTAATTTCCTGGGCTGGAAAGAATGGCAGGTTATCATTGCTATCAACTATGGTTAAAAAGGCCAGATCTTCGGTCTGGTTGAAAAAGTAGAATAGTCCTGCCTGGCTTAATAAACGCTCAATAAAATCCAGATCAGTTTCATTTAGCTGTACAGTAAATTCGCGCACAGGATAGTCGCAAGTAGTGATGATTTTGTAGTCAATATTGCACCAATCAGCTGCTGTTAATGCCCTGTTAACTATGCTAACCACATTTTGGTTTACAAAAACGCGTGAATGTTTTTTCTTAGTTAAATTATAGAGCGGTGAGCTTACAACAATAGTGTAACTGTGTTCTAAATTATCGAGAGATGGGCCGTAGTATTTCCAGCTGCTAATAACTCCATGCATGTAAACAGGTTTGGAGCCAGACAAAACATCTAAGTGAGCCCTTTGATCATTTAACTGCTCTGGGTCTAGCTGGAATGGACTAACTACCTTTATCTCATAGTCATAGCTCTTGGAGATAGCAAGGTTGTCGCAGCTAAAGCTCTGTACTTGAAAAGTACTTTGGCTTAAGTGTGCAACTCTAAAAAAAAACTGCTTTTGATTTGATTCTCTAATCTCCATAAAAAGATCATAGAGCACTAATAATTAGAGCGCAATACAGGAAAAATTACTGGGGCAAACCCCATAGATCAAATCAAAACCATCAGCCACACCACTGCAGCATAAACACAGGCAACAAAAACTGCAGCTGACCCCAAATCTTTGGCGCGGCCAGATAGCTCATGTTGCTCCGTACCAATCCGATCTACTACTGCTTCAATTGCTGTATTTAATAATTCCGTGATAATTAATAACAAAATAGAGCTAATCAACAAAATTCGCTCTACTGCTGTATGGCCAACCCAAAATGCTAATGGAATAAATATTATGCAAATAGCTAACTCAAGCTTAACAGCCAACTCTGTTGCAGCGGCAACTTTAAAGCCATTGAATGAATTCTTAAACGCACGCCCCAGATGGCTGATAATCTTTTTCACTCTATCACCTCTTTTACTATACATTGTATCTTACCCTGTTGTAGCTGCGCCTGTATAGAATCACCGACCTTAACCTCTGCTGCTCTACGTAATATTTTATTCTCTTTGGTGCTCATAACAATTGCATAACCACGGTTTAAGGTTGCTAGTGGGTTAAGCGCCTCTAAAGTTCGGCTGAGATTCATTAGCTCAGCCTCTTTATGCTTACAAAAATTCTTCATTGCAAGCGCTAAACGCTGCTCTATTGCATCTAAATTCTGGGCGTAGTTGCGTAACCTTGCGCCTGGATGCTGTAAACGTTGCTGTAAATTATGTAGCGCGGCTTTTGCTTGCTGTAATCTCGCCTGAATTACATGAGTTAGCTTAACCTGAATTTGCTGCAAACTATTCTGCCAGGCTGAGCTATCTGGCGCGACCAGTTCTGCAGCTGCAGATGGCGTTGGCGCTCTAACATCTGCCACAAAATCAGCAATAGTAAAATCAATTTCATGGCCTACGCCACTGATTACTGGAATCTGGCTAGCAAAAATAGCTCTGGCCACTGGCTCTTCGTTAAAGGACCATAAATCTTCAATTGAGCCGCCGCCTCGAGTTATTAGCAAAACATCACACTCTGCTCTTTTATTGGCTAGCTTAAGCGCATGGCAAATTTGCAGAGCTGCTGCATCGCCCTGAACTTGAGTCGGATAGATTATTACTGGAATGCTGGCAAAACGGCGTTTTAACACACTAAGCACATCACGGACAGCCGCTCCTGTTGGCGAGGTAACAACACCAATACAACGCGGCATTTTGGGCAATGGCTGTTTCGCTTCTACTGCAAACAGTCCTTCAGCTGCTAACTTTTGCTTTAGCGCTTCAAATTTACGCTGCAAAACTCCGGCTCCAGCCTGCTCCATTTGATGACCAATTAATTGATAATCACCGCGCGGCTCATAAATACTAACTTGCGCCTGAACCAGCACCTGCATGCCATTCTCTGGAGTAAAACTCAACCCTTGGTTTTGGCGCCGAAACATAGCGCAACGCACCTGCGCAAATTGATCTTTTAAAGAAAAGTAGATATGGCCTGAGCTGGGACAGGCTAGATTGGATATCTCACCCTCCACCCATATTAGCGGAAAATTATCTTCAAGCAGCATTCTAGTGCCAGAATTTAATTGGGAAACTGTATATACCTTTTGTGGCTCCATAATCGCAATTATACCAAATCCGTAGCTCCGCAGCACTATTTAAAACAATCACTATAGGGCTTGGGGGACGCTCTTAAATCGAGGACACTCTAAAGTATGTCCCCGATTTAAGAGCGTCCCCTAGGCACTAGGCATTAACGGAAACTTCCTTAATGCACTTTTTTATGCTATAAATAAGAAAATTTAGTATATCTTGAGGTACCTTAACTATGAATTTAAAAAACTTATTGATTATATTAGGAGCGTTAGCGCTATTGGGTGGCTGTGCTCAAAAACAGCCAACACCAGCTCAACCAACCAACCATCCTTACACCCAGGGTCAAGTTTCACTAACCATGAAAAAAGGTGTCACAACTCAAGAACAGGTAGCTGAGGCCTTTGGTGCGCCAAATATTGTAACACAAGATAGCAGTGGCAATCAGGTTTGGATCTATCAAAAAGATAATGTTACAGTAAAATCAGGCGGCACCTCCGGCTATTTCACTATTCTTATTGCTGGTGTTAGTGGTGGTAGCAGCAACTATCAACAATCTTCACGCACTATGACTTTGACTATCCATTTTGATAAAAACGGCGTGGTAAAAGACTTTAAGAGTATGAGCACTAGCTTCTAAGGCAAGGTAGAGTAATAAAATGCAACGTAAAAGTTTAGCAATATTACTGCTGCTTCTTCTGGGTTGCCTTAGTGGCTGCGGACCCACTCCGCCGCCAAAACCAAAGCTCAACTCTCTGCAAATAGAAGCTATGCAAACGCAAGAGTTCAATGCCCCAAAACGTAAAACTTTTGATGCAGTGATGACAGTATTGCAAAACGATGGCTATGTTATTCAGGCGGCAAATTATGATACTGGCTTTATAACCGCAAAAAGCTCTACTCGCAGCACCCCATTTGTTAAAACTGATGATGATAGCGAATCCATGAATAACGGCGAACAAATGGCAATTGGTATTGGCATGGCTGCGCTAATAGGTGTGGCTGCTGGCGGACATGGCGGGATTTATGTTGGCGGCGGAACTGGGTCGCAACATGTAACCTATGCTGAAACTATAACAGCTTTTGTCAACCCTATTCAGTCAGCCAAACAAACTACCACAAAAGTACGTTTGAGTTTTGTTCAAAACAAGGTTACAAGTGATCGCGGAACCAACAAAGATG
>JAGLXC010000172.1 GCA_023133095.1 Gammaproteobacteria bacterium
GTGATCGAGGTGGTAAAGCTATTTTGACTGGCGTACATCTTGAAAATCCAGCAATGCATTCAGAATATCAACCAATTCGCGACCAGATAGATCAAACAACATTAGTTCGTGAATATGTTTTATCTAGGCTATTACAACGACTCGGGGTTCAACTTAACTCTCGCTATGAAGCATCTGCTCTTGCCCAATCTCAACCAGCGTCTAGTACTAACAATTTTATCGCAATTTATAAGGTAGAGCTAAAGCCACAACAAGTTGGCCAATATGAACAATGTTGGAAACAGATATCTGACTATCTAATTAATCGTCGCGGCGCTCTTTGTTCTATAATAGCTGAACCAGAAAATACGATGGGAGCTGATGATAGACAACTACGTACAATAATCTCTTTTTGGCCAAGCAAGGAAGCTAGAGATCAGGCCTGGCCTAAAGATAAAACCAAAATCGATAAAGAGATTCAAGCAGCCAGTGAACAGATGACCACTTGCCGATTTCCTGATTCTGAAGTGATTCAAGAAGGAGCCACCATCCATCGCACTAATATCCCTGAACAACTTTCTTCCCAGATACAGGCTATTATAAGCCTGGAAACTGGTCATCATTATACATCTAATATGCAGCCAGCCTTTTTTCAGCAAAAGCCAACTGAAGGAGGAAGAGGGCCCGATAGTCATTTGAAAATTACTGATCCTGTTATAGATTCTACAATGAGACACGAAAGTGCCGCTAGACCTAGACCTCCACAATAATATTGACACCATTTTTATCACCAAACGCCGACATGCATCGGCCAGCAGGCGTAGGCGTTTGACCCAATTGCTGCGGGATGCCGAATTTTAGCTAGACCCGCAACCACGAAATGAGTATACTTAAAAGTTTCTGTCTTTCTTTATTAATTGGAGAGTGTAGTATGACTGTAACTGATAATAGCAACCATAGCGAGATACAAAATATAGAGCCTAAAGCCGTTTGGCAAAATTTTGCCAACATCTGTGCCATCCCTCACCCCTCTAAGAAAGAACAAAAATTAGTCAAGTTCATGCAAGAGTTTGGCAATAGTCTAAATCTAGAAACTACTGTCGATGTAGTTGGCAATGTCATTATAAAAAAACCAGCCACTGCTGGAATGGAAAACCATAAAGGCGTTGTGTTACAGGCTCACATTGATATGGTGCCACAAAAAGAGGCCGATTTAAATCATGATTTTGATCAAGATCCAATAGAAGCTTATGTTGACGGCGACTGGGTAAAAGCTAAAGGTACAACTCTAGGTGCTGATAATGGTATAGGTGTAGCCACAATGATGGCGATTCTCCAGGCTACAGATTTAACTCATGGTCCCTTAGAAGCACTGTTTACTGTTGATGAAGAGACTGGCATGACTGGAGCTTATGGATTAAAACCAAATCTTCTAAAAGGCGAAATCCTGTTAAACTTAGACACAGAAGATGATGATATACTTACTATTGGTTGCGCCGGTGGTATACATACAGATATCCAGTTGAACTATACCGAAGAGGCGCTGCCAACCAACTCAATAGCATTAGAGTTAAAAGTCAATGGGCTGAAAAGTGGCCACTCTGGAGCAGACATTCATCTTGGCCATGCCAATGCTATAAAACTTATTAATCGAGTGCTCTGGCAAGCAAACAAAGAGTATGAGATCAGAATTATTAAACTTGAAAGCGGTAATTTACATAATGTAATCCCTGGAACAGCTACAGCCATTATTACTATAGCAGCTAATCAGCAAACAGCCTTCACTAAATTTATTGCTGTCACTACTGACACTATCAAACAAGAGTTAGCAGTTATTGAACCAAATCTAGCTATCACCATTAATCCAACTGACACACCAAATTCTGTAATGAATTTAACAACTCAAAATCAATTATTAAATGCTATTTTTGCCTGCCACAATGGCGTATTAACTATGAGTGCAGAGATACCTGGGTTAGTAGAAACCTCAAGCAACCTAGCTCATATAAAAATTGCTAATGGCGCAGTTACAATACTAAGCTCGCAAAGAAGCCCTGTTGATTCACAAATAGAGATTGCCAGCCACATGATTGGCTGCATCTTTGAGCTAATTGGAGCTAAGGTTAGTATGCATGACCGCTATCCTGGCTGGAAACCCAATATAGAATCAAGCATTGTACAATTAGCTAAAAAAACCTATACAGAAAAATTCGGCCAGGAGCCAACAATTGAGGCTATTCATGCGGGCTTAGAGTGCGGTTTAATTGGCGCTATCTACCCAAACATAGAGATGGTTTCAATTGGCGCCACTATTCGAGGCGCGCACACTACCAAAGAAAAGGTTAGCATTAGTTCAGTCGCAAAGTCATGGGACTATTTAACTTCAATATTAAAACAGATTTAACGATATAGTTTATGCATACTAAAGCACAACTAAAACAGCCCCCAGTTTTTTATCTAGCGTTTACTACTGCTATGTTTGAACGCTTTGGCTTTTATGTCTTAACCTATTTATTAGTACTTTATACCAAAAGTATCTATGGCCTTAGTGATGGCCAGGCTTTTATCTTATTTGGTGTAGTTAATGGTTTAGTCTATCTTACTCCAGCCATAGGGGGCTATTTAGCTGATAATGTTCTTGGCATCAGGCGCTGCATTCTTTTAGGACTATTTTTAGAGGGATCAGGTTTAATCTGCCTGGGCCTCTCCTATAAAATAGCATTTTGGCTCGGATTAGGATTAATCATTGTTGGTGAGGGTCTCTTTAAAACTGCTCCTACGAACCTAATGGCTCGTAGCTATACAGAACAAGATCCCCGAATTGATACAGGATTCACTCTATACTATATGGGTATGAACTTAGGTGGAATATTATCAGCTCTAAGCTGCGCCTTTATTCAACAATACTTTGGTTGGCAAGCAGCATTTGCCGTTGCTGGATTAGCCTGTTACTTAGGGCTATTAAGCTACTTTTTTACCCGCCACTCTGCACGAGATATAGACTCAGAACCAGGCATGAAAAAACTATCTCTTAAAACTTGGATTAATGTAACAGTAGGAATAGTTATTGCTGTTATCTGCTGCACATTTTTAGCTCATCACTCAAAAATATCAGACATATTCTTTTTCTTCGCTACGCTTTTAATATTGTTTTACTTTTTGTATGAAATATTAAACAGCTCCCCTGAAGATAAATTAAAAATTATTGCCTGCCTGCTATTAATATTTATTGGCATGGCTTTTCAAGTTTTGTTCTTCCAAGCCTTTACCTCAATAATACTGTTTATTAACCGCAACGTTATCCACCAACTTTTTGGCTTAACTATCCCTAGCGTCTCTTTTCTTGCTCTTGATCCGCTCTGGATTTTAATCTTAAGCCCTATTCTCGCAATGCTGTACAACCATCTCCGTAAACATAACAAAGGCATCGCAGTAACAACTAAATTTACCATAGGTCTTCTTATGATCAGCCTATGCTTTTTTGTGTTAAAATTTAGCACGCTATTTGCAAATGGTGATGCTCAAGTTTCAATGTGGTGGATAATAGCTGCGTTTTTCCTCTATGCTTTAGGAGAACTGCTGGTTGCCGCCTTAGGTGTTGCGATGGTTACCCATATCGCACCGCAACATATGTATGGAATCATGATGGGAGCTTGGTTCTTAATTGCAACAGCGCTTGGTGCTTCTCTGTCTAGTCTATTGGCAACTCTATCAAATATCCCTGAAACCATGCATGATCCACACCTGATTCTTAACATATATTCTCACACATTCCTGATAATTGGCTCAATTGGTCTGACAGTAACCGTTATTGCATTTATTCTTGGCCCTTACATCAAGCGCATGGCTAATTTGGAAAACAGATAGCCATCCCCTTCCTTGCTTTGTAAAGGCAATTTAAAGCAATTGCATTGCAGGAAAAAATGGAGTATTAATAGCATATGTTACAAATTTACAACCATTTAACCAAACACAAGGAGCCTTTTAAGCCAATCAATGCGAAACAAATTGGCCTATATGTCTGCGGCATGACTGTGTATGATTATTGCCATATTGGCAATGCCCGCATCTTCATTATCTTTGACACCATTGTGAAACATTTGCGCGCCTCAGGCTATAAAGTTAACTATGTTAGAAATATTACTGACATTGATGATAAAATCATTGCCAGAGCCAAAAAAAATGGTGAAACCTGCCAGGAGCTTACTGAACGCTTTATTAATATAATTCATGAGGATGAACAAACCTTAGGAATTGAGCCTCCCTGTGTTGAACCACGCGCTACAGAGCATATTCCACAAATCATTGAATTAATAGATACCCTAATTACAAAAGATTACGCCTATATCGCAACTAATGGTGACGTCTATTATGAAGTTAAAAAATTTCCATCCTATGGTAAATTAGCGCAACAAGATTTAACCTCATTGCAAGCTGGCGCCCGAGTTGAGGTTACTGAGGTAAAACGCGACCCGCTTGATTTTGTCCTCTGGAAAATGTCTAAACCTGGTGAACCGGAATGGGATTCACCCTGGGGCAAAGGCCGGCCTGGCTGGCACATTGAATGCTCTGCTATGTCAGCAAAACATCTAGGCAAACATTTTGACCTTCATGGTGGCGGCGTGGATCTACAGTTTCCACATCATCAAAATGAAATTGCCCAATCAGAAGCTGCTTTTGACTGCAAATTTGTTAATACCTGGATGCATGTTGGCTATGTCCAATTAAATCAGCATAAAATGTCAAAATCTTTAGGGAACTTTTTCACCCTACGTGAAGTACTAAAAATTTACCATCCTGAAACCATTCGCTATTTCATGCTGGTGAGTCACTATCGCAGTCCGCTTAATTATAGTGATGAAAATTTAAATAAAGCTCAAGCAGCCTTAACCACTCTTTATACCGCGATTCGTGGCTTAAACAATATTACCGAAGCAACTGCGGACAAATATGAAACGCAATTTAATGCTGCAATGGATGATGATTTTAATACTCCAGAAGCTATAGCTGTCTTGTTTGAACTTGCGCATGAAATTAATCGTCTACGAATTAATAAACAGACAGAAATTGCAACGCAACTAGGAGCCTGTCTAAAAAAACTAGGAGCAATTCTGGGAATTCTACAATCAGATCCCGAGGAATTTTTACATGCCAATATCGATAGTGACTTAAAAGAGAAAATTGAGGGCCTAATCGCAGCCCGTACAACAGCTCGCACCAACAAAGGTTGGCAGCAGGCTGACCAAATTCGCGACCAATTAACATCAATGGGGATTGAACTAGAGGATACCGCTCATGGTACTCTTTGGAGCAAAAAACCTTAGGAGACTAATATTATGTTATCAGAAAAAATCACAGCCGAAGAGCTCTCTAAAATTCGCAGTAACATTACCTTAACCTATGGCAGTCGCCACTTTACCAAACCGATACCAAAGTTTGAACTTCCTGAAGATGGGATGCCATCTGATGTAGCGTATCAGATCATTCATGATGAGCTCAATTTAGATGGGAACCCTACCCTGAACCTGGCTTCATTTGTATCCACCTGGATGGAACCAGAAGCTGAAAAATTAATGACTCAAACTTTAAACAAAAACTATGTTGACCAGGATGAGTATCCGCAAACAACAAAAATACAAAATCGCTGCGTCAATATGTTAGCCAGACTTTTTAACGCCCCAAATAAAGATACAGCAATTGGAACAGCCACTGTAGGCTCCTCTGAAGCTATTCATCTCTGCGGCTTATCCATGAAATGGCATTGGCGCGATCGCCGCCAAAAAGACGGGCTTCCTCATGATAAACCTAACATTGTTATGGGACATAATGTTCAAGTATGCTGGGAAAAATTTGCGCGCTACTTTGAGGTAGAGCCACGTTATGTGCCGCTTACTAATGACCGATTTATTATTGGAGTGGATGAGGCGCTCAATTTAGTAGATGAAAATACTATAGGTGTAGTTGGCATATTAGGCAGCACCTATACTGGTGAATTTGAGCCAGTTCAGGCACTAAATGATGCTTTAGACAAGCTAAACAAAAAAACCGGCTGGGATGTGCCCATTCATGTTGACGCTGCCAGTGGCGGCTTTGTTGCACCTTTTCTCTACCCTAAATTAAAATGGGATTTTTGTTTACCCTGGGTTAGATCAATCAATGTCTCTGGCCATAAATATGGCTTAGTTTATCCTGGAGTTGGCTGGGCTATCTGGCGTGACAAAAATGCTCTGCATGATGACCTGATCTTTCATGTTAACTATTTAGGTGGTGATGAACCAACCTTTAATCTAAACTTCTCTAAAGGTGCTAACAACATAATCGCCCAATATTATAATTTTTTGCGCTTAGGATTTAGCGGCTATAAAAATATTATGGAAAACCTAATGACTATAACCAAGTATCTGGGTAACGCTATTAATACTATTGAGGAACTAGAATTAGTTAGTGATTTTAACTCACTACCTTTAGTCTGCTTTAAACTAAAAAATCCTAAAAATTATACCGTGTTTGAATTATCTAACCAACTGCGCGAACGCGGCTGGGTTGTACCAGCTTACACAATGGCACCTAATGCAGAGAATGTCGCAGTATTACGCGCGGTAATTCGTGAAGGCTTCAGCCTTGATATGGCAGAGATGTTAATTACTGATATACAAAATGCCTTAGCTAAATTAAAAGCGATTGAGGCAGGTATAATTAAGAAAATAATGCCTCTCGGGAAGAATAAAAAAGTCACTAAGATTTGTTAGATGATTTACTTAAGTTGTTTTATTCTTTAAAAAGGACGATAATTAAAACTGGTTACTTTAACGAAAAAAGGTAAGTCTTATGCATCTAGTAATTGGCGATGATAATTTTGGAAAAATTAGAGAAAAAAACCTCGATTTTGTCGATAAAAGTTTATTCATTAAAACCGTTTTAGATGACATAGAAACAGAGGTTTCTTTAATCACCCGTCCAAGACGTTTTGGAAAAACCTTAAATTTATCGATGCTACATCATTTTCTTGCTGCTGAAGTAGGTGGGTTATCAACCAAGGATCTGTTTAAAGGTCTTAAGATCATTCAAGCAGGTGAAAAATACTCCGCGCAACAAGGTAAATATCCGGTTATCTTTATTACCTTTAAAGAGATCAAAGAAAGCAATTTTGCAATGGCTTATGACCGCTTATATGAATTAATACTAAAAATCTTTGATGGATTTTCCTACTTGATTGACAGCTCTGAGCTAACTGATAGACAAAAAAGGTCATATCAGTTAATTTTAAATAGAGAGGCAAACCAGGCTCAGATTGCAGCCGCATTACAATTACTAACAGAATGTCTGTATCAGCACCATAAAATAAAACCGTGGTTGTTAATAGATGAATACGATACCCCAATACAAGCAGCTTATGTTAATGGCTATTATGATGAAATGATGATATTTATAAAAGGCCTATTTGGCGCAGCACTTAAATCAAATTCAGCGCTGCATCGCAGTGTAATTACTGGCATTTTACGAATAGCAAAAGAGAGTTTGTTCTCGGATTTGAATAATTTAACAGCATATTCTATGTTGACAGATGAATTTTCGGAGCACTTTGGATTCACCGAAACAGAAGTTAAGTCACTATTACAGCAGGCAGAATTAAAGCATCTGTATGATGATATCAAAGCTTGGTACAATGGATACATAATGGGCACCAAAACAGTAGTTTACAACCCATGGTCTATCGCTAACTGTATAAAAAATCGAGGCAACTTAAAACCTTATTGGATTAATACAAGCGATAATGTATTAATCAAATTGTTATTGCAACAAGCTGATGGATATATAAAGGAAAAATTTGAGCAGATACTACAAGGAGATACAATAGAGGCATTGATCAATGAAAACATGGCATTCGGAGATTTATATGACAATAAAGAGGCGATTTGGAGTTTATTATTGTTTAGTGGCTATTTCAAGGTGGTTAATGCAAATCAAGGAGAGGACTTAGATATTAAATGTTTATTGGCATCACCAAATAAAGAAGTTGATTCTTTGTACAAAAACATAATCAGTAAGTGGTTTACTGATAAGGCAGGCCAAAAGCAATATGACTCTTTATTAAGAAATTTGGTAGAAGGAAACATTGAAGAATTTAAAGCAATCTTCCAGAGATTCTTATTAGAAACCATGAGCTTCTTTGATGCCACAGAAACCCATCCAGAAAAATTTTATCATGGGTTAGTACTGGGAATGATTGTGAGCCTTAGTAATACCCATATCATCAAATCGAATCATGAAAGCGGATTTGGTAGGTATGATGTAATGATCATTCCGAAAGATAAAAGTAAGTTAGGCTTAATTATAGAATTTAAAGCGACAAACAAAGAAGATGATCTAGAAAATGCTGCAAATACAGCAATGAAACAGATTGAAGACAGACAATATGAAACTGAGTTAAAGCAGCATGGGATCAATAACATATTAAAGTTAGCTATGGCTTTCAAAGGCAAAGATGTTTACATATTACAGAAAGATTAAACCTTCATCCCATCATGCATATCTGCCGTAGGCTGCGCGATAATCTTATCGTGAGCTGTAATGCCGCTGATAACAGAAATTTGAGTATCGGTTTTTATCCCTATTTTAATAGTCTGTTTCTGCAATTTTTTATCCTTGACGACAAAGACATAGTATTGGCCATCTTTATCTTGTAGCACACTAAAACGCGGCACAATAAGCGCATTTTTCTTTGCAGTTCCAACTAAAAATTTAGCCTGCAACCTATACCCCACTCCTAAATTTGCAGCTTCTGGTTTATTTAATTTTACAATCACATTTACCCGCTGCTCATCAACCCCTAAAGATGATTTTTTAGTAAAACCAGCGGGATAGATACGCGCCACTTTACCAGACAAAACTTTCTCACTACCAATACTACTTAAAAGCACTGGATCACCTATTTTTAATTTCTGCGCATCCTGGGTTAACACATCACAAATAATATCTAAATCACTTAAATTACCAATTTGTAACAACTGAGTTCCTTCAGCCATCCAGGTGCCACCTTCACTATAACGCTCTAACACTATCCCATTTATTGGAGCATAGATAGTCACTTTAGTTAAATTATATTTAGCTGTTGCTAACTTAGCCTGGTCACTAGCAATTTCAGCCTGGAGCATTTTTGTGTATGATCTTGATTTATCTAAATTTTGTTCAGTAAAAAAGCCTTTTTTATAGAGAATCAGATCGCGTTGTAAAATCTTTTCCCGTAATGCATACCACTCCTGAAATGTTGCAAGCTGCCCTTTAACTTCCGCTACAGATTCACGCCAGGGCTTTTCTACTAGTTGTGCAACTATCTCCCCTTGCTTTACCTGACCACCCTCCTTTAAAGTTACTCTTTTCAATTTTCCAGATAACGGCATATTAATATCATAAACAGCTGCTAATCTAGTTTTAGCCAATTCGGTAAAAGAGCTTTGAATTGCACCTTGCTTTGGAGAAATAGTAGTTAAAGCAGCATTTGCATTAGCTACCGCAAAGCTTAAAAAACATAGTAGTAATAATTTTTTCATTTTAGCCCCTATTCCCTAGCATTTAATACGCTAAACCAATTAAGCTTAGTGATTATGCGATAAATTATAATTTGTGATATTACCACAAAACCCAACATTATTAATGCAGTTTCGAATAAACGCGATAATTTTATTATCATAGGCATCCGATATATCTCAGTACTAAAAGCCGTACTCATATAATAGGCAAAATAGATCCCCACAAATAGACCAATAAAGATACCAATACTATTTAAAATCACACTCTCTCCGAAAAATATTCTTGCTATTTGCATATTAGTAAATCCTAATACTCGCAAACAAGCCACATCACGCTCTCTCTCATTTAAGGAGATCATTGCAGTGTTAATAATAGCACCGATCGCAATTATCCCTGCAAAAACTATTAAAATAACCACAGCAAAAATTAAAAATTGCTGTAAACTTTCAAGCAAAGCCTCTTTCTCATGTATACGTGAAGTCAGGTTTATCATAGAGGCAAATTTGTTCACTGCATAAATAAATTTGTTAACATCTGCACTCTTAGCTAATTTAAACAAAATACTATTACTGACCATAGTATCGCCTAATAAATTGCTAAGCCACACTTGATCTGCATAAACAGAGAGCCCCATATAGGTCGTAATAACCTTATTAATAGTAACCTGGCTAATTGCACGATTCCCAATCAAAGGCTG
>JAGLXC010000173.1 GCA_023133095.1 Gammaproteobacteria bacterium
GCCCACAGATTTTGAAGAAGAGGCATAATTTTCTGTATGTTTTTAGACCTTTGAGAATAGCATTATGAGGAATTATTTATGCGATTAGTTAGATACGATCAAGTTAAATCTAAAATTATTGAAGTACGCCAACAAAAAGTTATTTTAGATAGTGATGTGGCTGAGATTTATGGTGTAGAAACTAAACAAATCAACCAAGCTATAAAAAGAAATATTGCTAAATTTCCAAGAGGGTACTTAATAGATTTAACTTCCGAAGAATGGGGTCAATTGAAGTCACAATTTGTGACTTCAAAAAAAGGCGGAAAAATTAAACTGCCTACAGCGTTTACCGAGTGTAGCCATATCATTTGTGCATGATGAATTTGTTTGTTGTTAATAGATTCTGGTTTTAGCTGCCTCACCACTTTTCTCATAGACCAACTTTGGCACTAAAAATCCAGGCAGTCTGGCTGTTATCTCTTGCATTAAAGCTAAAGCCCTATCTTTTTTGATGGCAAAATGGGCAGCGCCCTCTACTTTGTCTAGCAGATGGATGTAGTAGGGCAGAACCTTCATGCTAAAGAGTTGTTTGCTGAGATTTATTAATGTTTCAGCGGCGTCATTTATGCCTTTGAGAAGCACGGTCTGATTAAACAGGGTAATGCCGGCGCAGTGCAGCCGCAGCATGGCTGCTTTGACCTTTGCATCTATCTCTTGGGGATGGTTGCAATGAATTACTACGATCGGTTGCAGCTTGCTGTTTTTAAGCCAGTTCACAAACTCTGTGGTAATGCGGGCTGGAATTGCGATTGGCATACGGGTGTGAATCCGCAAATATTTTAGATGTGGGATTTTCTCCAGTTCAGTACTAAAGCTAACAAGCTCTTGGTCGCTGAGCAATAGGGGTTCGCCGCCGCTTAAGATTACTTCGTTAATAGTTGGGTCGCTTGCAATATAGTCTAAAATCGCAGTGCTATTAAAATTATTGCATTGATAGGGGAAATGGCGCCTGAAGCAGAAGCGGCAATTGAGAGCGCAGCTTCCAGTTAAGGTTAGAAGCACGCGGCCATAGTATTTATGCAGTAGTCCAGGCATTGGATTTGAGCCTTTTTCATCCAGTGGGTCTTGACTAAAATCCTGGATCTTTTGGGTTTCTGCGATAGTTGGTAGCACCTGACAGAGCAGTGGATCATTTTGATTACCCTTTTGCATTCGAGCGGCAAATGGACGCGGCACCATAAATGGGAAATCACTAGTGGTTAAGAGCTTGGGCCCGGGTTCAAGCTTTAGCATGGCTAACAATTGTAAAGGATCGGTAATTGCCTGTTGAAGCTCTTCTATGTAGCTGAGGTTTTTTTGCATAGGGGTGAGATTATAGTGTAAACTTTGGTTAAATAAAATCTTGAGGAAAAATTATGGCAAGTATTAGCACTAATGAATTTAAAAGTGGCTTAAAGGTAATGCTAGATGGCGATCCATGCAGCATTATTGAGAATGAGTTTGTAAAACCGGGTAAGGGCCAGGCCTTTAACCGGGTAAAGATTCGTAATTTAAAGACAGGTCGGATGTTAGAGCGCACCTTTAAGTCGGGTGAGTCTATTCAGGCTGCTGATGTTGTCGAGATGGAGCTGCAATACCTCTATAATGATGGTGAGTTTGCCCACTTTATGCATCCTGAGACCTATGAGCAATATTCTACTGATAAGACAGCTATTGGTGATACTGCAAAATGGTTGAAAGAGCAGGATATGTATACTGTGACGCTATGGGATGGCGCGCCTATTTCAGTGCAGCCGCCTATTTTTGTGTTTTTAAAGGTTACTGAAACTGACCCTGGTCTTAAGGGCGATACTGCAACTGGCGGCAGCAAGCCGGCAACTTTAGAGACAGGCGCTACAGTACGGGTACCATTGTTCGTTAATATTGGCGATTTGCTAAAGATTGATACTCGTACTGGTGAATATGTTTCACGCGCTAAAGAGTAGAGCCGAGCTTTTAGCTAAAATCAGGCAATTTTTTGTGGAAAGAGAGGTTCTGGAGGTTGAGACTCCGCTTTTAGGTGCGAGTACGATTCCTGATCCTAATATCCACAGCTTTACTAGCCAATATTTTAACTCTGCTCTCTATCTCCAGACTTCTCCTGAGTTTGCTATGAAGCGGCTTTTAGCTGCTGGTAGTGGTTCTATCTATCAAATTTGCAAAGCTTTCCGGAATGAGGATTGTGGCAAGCAGCATAATCCAGAATTCACTATGCTAGAGTGGTATCGAGTTGGCTTTGATCATCATCAGCTTATGGATGAGATGGATGCTTTATTGCGCTATGTTTTGGGAGGCACACCAGCTGAGCGTTTAACTTATGCGGCTATGTTCGAGAAATTTTTACAGCTTGATCCACACGCAGCATCTCTTGCTGAATTGCAAAATTGTGCTGTAATGCATGGTATTAATAAAGTAGATAATTTAGAGCGCGATGATTGGTTGAATCTGCTATTAACTCATTTGATCGAGCCACATTTGGGTAAAGAGCGACCGACCTTTATTTATGATTATCCAGCTTCGCAAGCTGCGTTAGCGCAAATTAACAATGGAGTGGCTGAGCGGTTTGAGGTCTATATAGATGGTTTAGAGCTGGCTAATGGTTTTCATGAGCTAGGTGATGCGAAAGAGCAAAGAGCCAGGTTTGAAGCTGATCTTGCCAAAAGGCGAGCGCTAAATTCACCAGAGATTCCGCTGGACGAGGAGTTTCTGGCAGCTCTAGCTTCTGGTTTTCCTGCTTGTGCGGGCGTGGCTTTAGGAATAGATAGATTGTTGATGGTGTTATTAAATACGCGAGATTTAAAAGATGTTCTGTTTATTAGCTTAGCCACCAACTAATTTCCCTGTAAAATGCAAACCTCTTTGCCTTTGAAAGCCATCGCCAGCTTTAAGATATTATTAATACCATGTTGCTTTAATTCAGTTTCGTATTGTCTCTCTTCAATCTGTTTCATTGCTATATTCGCAACTTGTTCCATATCATCTTCTTGATTTGCCACTTTAAACTCTATGATTAAACCCAACTTGGTTTTATCTTTTGGAATGATCATGACATCATACCTGCCAAAACCACTTTCGTGGTTTGACTTAATTATATGAGTATTGCTAAGGCTCACAACCATTCCCAGCACTAAGCCATGATAGAATTTTTCTGGATGCATTTTTGTTGTGTCAAAATAACTTATCGTTTCTAATAGCACTTGTTTGAAAATGGCGGTAAATTCTTCTATTTTTCCCTCTACTAAATTTCTTAAGAGTTCGCTGTATTGGATTTGTCCAACTTGGTCAATAAACCACTCTTGAATAATATCTTGATATAGCGAAGTCACCTCTTGGTTGGGTGCGCTCAATAAACACCTAACTTTACTTCTCTCATTTTGCTTGTCTGATACTTTTAAATAACCACTAAATAATAACAAACTCCAAATCGCTTCTTTGTTAGTATAAAGATCTCCGAATACCATGTTTTCATTAATTAATACTTCTATGGGTTTTTGTTGTAATATTTGCTCTATTCTCTCTTTTATATATCCGTCAGCTTGCTGCAATAACAATTTAATTAACACATTATCGCTTGTATTAATCCAATAAGGTTTTAAGTCGCCTCGGTTTTTTATGCAGTTAACAATCGACCATGGGTTGTAGACAACTGTCTCTGTACCCATTATATATCCGTTGTACCAGGTTTTAATATCATCATATAGATGGCTTAGATCTGCCTGCTGTAACAATGATTGAACTTCTGCTTCGGTAAAGCCAAAATGCTCTGAAAAGTCATCCGTTAGCATAGAATATGTCGTTAGATTATTTAAATCTGAAAATAGGCTCTCCTTTGCTATTCTTAAAATTCCAGTGATTACACTACGATGCAGTGCTGAATTTGATTTAAGTGCTGCTCCAAATAAGCCTTTCATAGCCATCATCATTTCATCATAATAACCATTAACATAAGCTGCCTGGATTGGAGTATCGTATTCGTCAATTAGTAACCATGGCTTAACCTTATGGTGCTGGTAAAGACATTCTGTTAGTAATTGTAATGCAGTTGCAAGCTGAGCCTGATTTGCCTGTCTATTTAAAATTAACTGATATGAC
>JAGLXC010000174.1 GCA_023133095.1 Gammaproteobacteria bacterium
AGATACTTTCAAATATGTAGTTACTGATGGGCAAGGCGATATAGCAGGTCCTGCGACGGTTACCATAACTATCAATCCAGTAAATGATGCACCATTTGCTCAACCTGACGCTATAAATGTGCAAATAGGTGTGCCAACATTCATACCATATAGCGCTTTAACCAGCAATGATGTTGAAATAGATGCAGGTGATAGCGTTAACCCTGATTCTGTCCAGATCGAAGTATCACCAATATATGCTTCATTGGTGCATGTAACTATTAATGGTGTTGATGGTCTACAATTTACTACGGGTCATCTGGGTAATGATATATTCCAATACTCGGTAGAGGACAGTAATGGTGCTAGATCAGTGCCAGTAGCTGTAGTAGTTAATGCTACTATTACTGCGCCAACAAGTATGATGGCACCAATGTCAGAACCTTCAGGTGGTACTGATACCTTAATTACCGATCCAGATGCTGTGAATAACCCGATAGATATCTAAGGAGGTAAAAAAGATATCAATAAATATTTCCCAAAAGAGAGGGTTTTAGGTAAAATCCTCTCTTTATGTGGAAGATATGGAGAGTTATTATATGCAGCGCAGAATTTTAAAGTCTATATTACTTTTATCAGTTAATCTCTTTTTTTGTATGGCTGCTAATGCAGCGCCTCATATTCAAAGCTTAAACTACATAGTTAAACAAACCCTAGAAAATAACCCACAAGCATTAGAAAAACTAGCCAATCTTCAAGCTTCACAATCAGCTCGCAGTGCAGCTCAGGGAGGCTATTTTCCTAATGTTGATTTTAGATTTGCAGCAGGTCCAAATGAGGCATATGACTCAGAGACTGATGATGATTTTAACCACTATGTAGGTAATCGCGCCGACTTAATAGTTGTGCAACCGGTTTTTTCCGGACTCTCTACCTATAATCTGGTAAAAGAGCGTAACTACCAGATACAGGTTGCCAGGTATAATGAAGCCTACATAGAGGAGCAGTTGGCACTAGCTGCATCTACTGCTTATATGGATGTTCTGCGGACCTATCAACTGCAAGAGTTGGCCATAAAAAATGTAAAAATACATGAAAAGACTTTAGTAGCAGTAAAAAGTTTGTATCATGGTGGGGCAGGTAAAAAGCCTGATGTTGATTTAGCAATTGGTCGTCTATCGCAAAGCAAAGCGCTATCACATAATTTTGAGAAGCTGCATCAAGATGCTATTGCTGATTTTGTCAGTATAGTAGGCTTCAGGCCTGGGCATCTGCGGGTTCCAGTATTGCCGCGGTCGCCTCGACATATGACCGCTGCGCAAAAAATTGCTTTAGAGTATCATCCAGCATTGCTATCTGCTAAACAGGTTGCAAGAGCAGCCCATGCTGCAGTTGGTGTTAGTGCTAGCAAACTCTATCCAACAGTAAATATAGAGGCAAGTGCAAATAACTCATATGAGATTGGCGCTGTAGGCCGTGATCAAGATCGCCGCGCTATGGTGGCAATGAACTACAATCTATTTCATGGTGGCAGTGACCAAGCAGAAATAGCAAAGGCCAGGCAAGATTACATCGCATCATGGCAGAGAGAGCGTTATATAGAGCGTGAAGTTAATAAAAATGTATCTACTGTCTGGGATGCATTGACCGCAGATAACAAACGTGTTGGCGAATTGTTAGAGCATGTAAAGGCAAGTAAGCGAGTATTAGAAGGCTATAAAGATCAATTTGTTATGGGGCGTCGCAGTTTATTAGATGTATTGAATACGGAAAATGAGCTGTTTAGCTCAAATGTAGCATATCTAAATGGCCAATATGCAGTGCGTACTGATACCTATGGCTTGTTAGCAAGCATGGGAACATTAGTACATTCATTTGTTAGATAAAATATAATTATTCAGTACCAAGCCTAAAATTGGCCAACGGTTAGTGATGAGGTAAGGTTGGACAAAAAAATAGACGAAGAAGCGGAGTTTATAGATAATAAATGAGCCTTCTGAGGAGATTTTTTGATTCAAGATTGCCCATCAATGGCCGTTTTTGAATAGTGCTGAAGAGTTATGAAAAATAAGGAAAAATAATGGAAGAAAAACAGTCTCAGCAGCCCGATGTTGCTGTAAATAATGTGAATGAAGAGAAAATTAAGCAAGCGATTAAGCAGCAATTTATGCAGCAACAGGCAAAAGCAGAGCAAGAAAGTTTTATGGATCCGCTGTTAGAATGCTTAGTAATCCTAACAAAATTAAATGAGAGACCTCTATCAGCTGAAGCCTTAAAAGCAGGTTTACCTTTAGTTCAAAATCGCTTAATTCCTCAGCTATTTGTGCGCGCAGCAGCCAGAGCTGGAATGGCGGCACGAATTGTGCAAAGACCATTAAAAAAGATTTCGCAATTAGTTTTGCCAGCAGTGCTTATTTTAAAAGATAACCGCGCCTGCATCTTAAATAAGGTTATCGATGCAGATACCTATGAGATAATCTTACCTGAGAGCAATGGCGGGATTAGCAAAATCTCATTTGAAGACCTAAATGAGTCTTATAGCGGTTTTGTTATTTTCACTAAGCCAGTATATAAATTTGACAAGCGGGCTGATGAATATAATATCGCTACTAAAAAGTCCTGGTTTTGGGGGACACTGTGGAACTATAAAAACATCTATGGCCAGGTGGTTTTAGCAGCACTCTTGATTAACCTGTTTGCTCTAGCATCGCCGCTCTTTATCATGAATGTATATGATCGAGTAGTGCCTAACTTTGCGGTAGAGACACTCTGGGTATTGGCAACAGGAGTTGCAATTGTTTTTGGCTTTGACTTTTTATTGCGGACCTTGCGAGGCTACTTAATTGACGTTGCTGGTAAAAAAGCCGATACAGTATTAGCAAGCGTACTATTCCATCAGGCAATGGGAGTGAAGATGGCGGCAAAGCCAGCTTCATCTGGAGCCTTTGCTAGCAGGCTACGAGAATTTGAATCATTGCGTGATTTTTTTACTTCAGCAACAGTTACAACCTTAGTTGATCTGCCATTTATCTTTATCTTTGTGGCGATTATCTGGATGATTGGAGGAATTATAGCCATAGTGCCAGTGATTGCTATTCCAATAGTATTTTGCGCATCATATTTTCTAGAGATTCCAGTAAGGCGAGCAGTAGAAAAGGCAATGTTTGGGGCAACCCAAAAACATGCAATTCTAGTTGAATCAATTAACAGTTTAGAGACCATAAAAAGCCTATCAGCCGAAGGAGTAATGCAAAGAAAATGGGAGCAATATGTAGCGTCTACAGCTCAGGCTGGGCTTACATCGCGGTTTTTCTCGACTATAGCTGTCAACCTGACAGCATATGTTTCGCAAATGGTTACAGTTGTAATAGTAATTTGTGGTGTCTATCTGATTGCAACTAATAAGCTCAGCATGGGTGGTCTAATTGCATGTGTGATTTTAAATGGTAGAGCAATTGCTCCACTTGCACAATTGGCAGGAATTATCACCCGTTATAATCAATCTAAAATAGCTTTAAGGGGGCTAAACGAAGTAATGAAATTGCCGGTGGAGCGAGAGGCAGAGAAACGCTTTTTGCATCGACCTCTATTTCAAGAGAGTATAATTTTTAAAAATGTATCTTTCCAGTATCCAGATCAAGAAGCCGCAGCGCTTAAAGAGATAAATTTAATGATCAAAATGGGTGAAAAGGTGGCAATTTTAGGCCCAATGGGATCTGGAAAAAGTACCATTCAGAAATTGATTTTAAATCTATATGAGGCGACTGAAGGGGCAGTATTTATTGATGGAATCGATATTAATCAGTTAGATCCAGCAGATATAAGGCGTAACATTGGCTATGTGTCGCAAGATTTTTCACTTCTGTATGGAAGCGTGCATAGTAACATAGCTCTAAGTGCACCATGGGTGCATGATCAGGCAGTACTGCAAGCTGCAAAACTTGCCAACGTTGATAGCTTTGTTGCCAAGCATCCAGCAGGATATGCAATGCCAATTGGAGAGCAAGGAGCAGGTCTTTCTGGTGGTCAAAGGCAGTCGATCGCAATCGCTCGGGCGATTTTAAGTAATCCAAAAGTTCTATTGCTAGATGAGCCAACCAGTGCGATTGATACGGATTCAGAACAGGTTATCATCCGTAATTTAAAGCAGTTCTATGAGAGTAAAACTGTGATAGTAGCAACCCATAAAATGAGCATGTTACAAATAGTGGATCGGATAATTATCCTGGGAGATGGCAAAATAGTTGCCGATGGCCCTAAAGATAAAATATTAGCATCTATGCCACAAATTAATTTAGCAGGAAGATAGTAATGGAAGATAAAAAACAACAACCAGAACAACCACAACAGCCAAAAGAGATTAAAATCACTATTAATCAAGAGGATTTAGAACAACAACGGTTACAGCGTGAAGATGTCGATTTTATTGGCGATAGTCAGGCAGCAATGCTGGCAAAAACAACCCCACTTGCAAAAGTATTACTGATTTTTTTAGGAACATTTATTGTTGTTATGCTGGTCTGGGCTAGATGGGCACAAGTAGATGAAGTGACAAGAGGTA
>JAGLXC010000175.1 GCA_023133095.1 Gammaproteobacteria bacterium
AGAACCTGTTATGCCTTGGCGATCATCAGGCGCTGGTTGGAAGAATGTGCTTCTACACACAACTGGTGGCGTGCCTTGTGGTACACCTGACTCCTCTATTTCAGCTTCTTCTGACTCGCCCTTTCCTTCTCCTAATTCGTCCTCCTCTACATCTGATAACGGCTGATCCTCAAGGTCATCAAAAAGTTCATCTGCGTCCATTCCTGTATTTGCAGGTGGTGGATCTCGTGGCCCAAGATCTCTATCGCCACAATAGCTTGTTGCTAGTCCCGTATCAGCATTATCCCTAGCTAATCGCAATATGTCCCTAGAATTGTCAGGATTTGCTAATGGCACATAATGATTATCACCTTGATATTCAACAAATATAGGATCGTTATTTGCATATTCCGGCTGATCTATAATCCATGCTCTGCGATCACCGGGATGTAATATCGCTATAGGTCTTCTAAGGGCTAAAGATAATGCCGTAGCTTCTGTTGCTGTTCCCCATGTCTGAGGTTGACCCATCTTATTAAGATAGTCATCACAAGAAACATAAAGAACATCTTCTCCTGATCCAAGTATTATGGTATTTTCTGGGGTCCCAGCCAATGCAATAATTCTAGCTTTTAATTCATCATCCCGTTGAATGTGTTCTACTGCTAATCTACGCATATCAGCTCCAGATCTACCAGGATCATATGCTGCTATAGCTGCGAAAAGGCAGTCTCCAATATCGAAATGTACATCATATGGCTCTAACCCAAATGCATTTCTGCGATCTAATTGGAATCCATATCTTATCGATGATAAAAAAGAAGAAAGTTTATTAAAATTGTTACTAATGCCTTCATTATAATCTAACTCACTACAATGTAGATCATAATAATCATGGAAAAATTTTTCTCCGTCAATCTCCTCATGCTCTGTTTTTCTTCTTTTAGGTGCCCTCAGTACACTATCCACCTCAGAGTCATCTGCAAATTCTGATAATCTACACCCTTCAAATATATGAGATATTTCTTCTCCACAACAAAAAGAATTTTGCAAAATCGTTAATAGAAGTTTATTGTCTATGTTTATACCTAACTCTGATACATCTACAGCAATATCCTCAAAAGGAAAAGTTTCACCCATAAATATGCTATCTACAGCCATAAATCTCTGTAGGGACGGTAACGCACAAATTTTTTCCGCAAATAATAAAGCTCCTTGATTTGCCTTAACTGTTTTAAATGGCATCTGATTCAGAAGTAACAGTTTATCCCTAGCACTTAAAAGATTAATCATATCTTTACCAGATAACCTTGGGCTTGATGATTCACTGGCAGAAGATTCTGGCGTCATAGCGACATCTTTTGGTGAGAGCTTATCTATTTCTACTTTTGCTATTTCACCAGCCCTTACTCCTATTCTATAAGCAATGGTATCATCCGGCTTAGCATTTCTTGTGTTTGAAGCACCCATGATTTTTCCATAGCCACGCCTAAATATTCGAGGAGCGCGCCAATTCTTAAAGTCCAATCCATGATACCCAGCAACTTTTACAACCAAGGACTTTTCCTCTTTCTGAAAAACTTCATTTGCCCCAAGAATCATTGGATAACACTGAGCACAGCAATATCTTGAAATGCCGATGAAAATTTCTTGCGTTTGACTACTGTTGATTTTATCAAGCTGCTCTACTATTTCTGCTAATATTTGTGCTTCGGCATGAATTCCAACTTCAGCTTCTTTTCGTAAAATCCGAAAGCTTTCCTTCTGGAATGCTTCTCTCAGCTTTAGTCTGACATCTTGCGCTTCTAAGTCATCTTCACCTTTTGATAAAAAGTCCTGTATCTTAGTCAATGCCTTATTAATTCGTCTAAATTGCCTCCTTAATACGGCAATTTCAGGTTCATCATTAGGTTGGGCTTTGGTTTTTCCACTTCTAACTACTCTTCTAACAGCATCTTTAGTTATTTTACTAGCGCCTTTTTTAAGCTCCGCTTTACCTGCTAGCAGGCATAACTCACATAATAATTCTTTTTTCTCATCTTCAGTCGGTATATCTTTTTTAAAAAATCTAGCAATATACCGCATAACATTGTTGATTGCATCAATATGCTGATTTTTTGTTCCCTTTTTTACAGCCTTCGATAAATCATTAGTAGCTATGCAAATAACACCATTAATAATAGCAACAGCAGCACATTCACCATTACACTTCAGTAGCTTTGCTAAACTGATAAATATATCGTCAGATCTACTCCAGGATGATCTAGCAGGTTGTCTTACTGTCTCTTTTCCCATTTTTTACCTATTCCTTGTTATACGGCACAAAAACTGTGCTCTGAACTGCATGACAATTCCCTTATAGCTGCAGGATATTTCTGCCTGTCTTCTACCGGTAGTGGATTTTTGCTAAAGAAGTCTCTTAACAATTCCGGACAGCAATCTTGTAATAGCAAAAGTTTACTAATACTATTTTCCATAACAGTATCCGGGTTATATCGAAACCCAGCTTTTCTGAGATTTTCAGATAATTTAATTAATCTATTTAATATATTGAAATCATCTTCTCTTAATACAGCTTCTACGGTATCCTTAGGAATATAAGGCAATATAATATATAATGCTTTATGATCCTTTTGTAAAATAATAGCATAATATATACAGTCCTTAGCCTTATCAGAAAAAAAATCTTCCATATCTTTTCCCGTAACTTTATAATTTTTAAGTATTTGTTCTTTCGAAATTTCTGATGATAACATCAATTTTCGGATTGCTTCTTTTATTGTCGTATCACTAGTTGGCTTTTTGAAAAAAATAACCCGCGGAGGGTGAGCACTAAAGCTCACGGACTTAGTTTTAGGTTTGGGTCGTTGCCGTTTCACCTCTTTCATAAAAAATACCTCTATAATTGAAACATACTTGTATAGCTAATTATAGCACCATCCTCGCAAATCTGCCTAAATCATTGGTAAATTAGTTCTAAGTTTATAAAGATTCTCATCATGAACAAAGTTACTTTTGCTTGATGTGGTGCGAGAAAACTGTATCCATCAGCGATATGATATGGCTACACTAACCGGACACATAGATTAAACTGAACCAGCACACTAAAGGCGCAACCCACGAAGTTAGAACATATGCCACAGCTTTAGATTCAGTCGAAGGCTATATGCAGAATATAAATGTCTATCCAAGCTATAGGAAATTGCGTAACTTACGAGAACAAATACGCTTTAACCATGCAATGCTAAGGGGCTTGGTGTTGGCGCAAGGGCTATCAAATTATTCCCAGCGTGGTGAGGCTTATGTGAAAAATATTCAGAGTATTATTAGGAAATACCACTTAGATAGGTTTGATGGAAATGAAAGTTCTATTGGAAAATATGGTTTATAGTTAAAGATTTATATAATTTGACAAACGCGTAATGGTTGACTATTATTTAACAAATTCCTATTGCATTTATCCATGCCAGTTTGCGGTTATAGGTAGTTGAAAATAGTATAGGAGTTATGTTAAGCAAGAGATGGGCTATTATTACTGCATGTTGAGATATTATTTATGATTGTAATTAGAGAGATTGTTGACTCAATTTTTAGTTTAGGATTATTTATAAATGCTATTTTATTTGTTCCGCAGATTATAGCATTATACAGTGCTAAAAAGTCATGTAATTTTTCAGCGCTGACTTTTGTTGGGTTTAATGTTATACAGCTATCTTTTATACTTCATGGACTTGTTATTCATGATTACTTATTAGCTGCAGGCTATTTGCTAAGCTTAATCACATGTGGTGTGGTTACTGTTTTAATTTTTTACTATCGTTACATAAAACAGTGATTTTATATGGAAAAAGAGATTGTAACAATATTTTTTCTATTAGGATTGGTTCTGAATAGTGCTATTTTAATTCCTCAGATAGTAAAAGTTGTAAAAACTAAAGATTCACAAGGTCTATCAGGGGTAACTTTTCTGGGTTTCTGTGTTTTGCAGTTTATAGTAGTTTTGCATGCTTATTTTCATCATGATGTCATTCTTATGGTTGGTATGTTTGTTGCTATGTTTACTACAGGATTATTGGTATTTTTAATTATGATATATAAACCATAAATTTTTAGCCACACAAGTGTTGTTGTTCAGGGCTGTCCGATTCTGGCATAA
>JAGLXC010000176.1 GCA_023133095.1 Gammaproteobacteria bacterium
AATAGATCTGAATCATTATCCCAGCCCTTTGGTAGGCCATCAGGATAGAAATTATTTAAATCTTTCAATAGTTCATCTCGCGTTTTGGTAGGCGCGTTTAATTCTATCTGTTCTATTTCACTGAGTTCAATATCACATTTGTTTTTTAATTGCTGAATTAACTCAGTAGCATAGTGTTTTTTATGCTCTTGCCAATGCTTTTCCCATTTGCGCTTTAACACCTCTAGCTCTTTGGTGCGCCAAATAGCTAGCTGACCGGTTAAGTTATCTAGGGCCAACTCTTGTTCTTTTAAATCTTTATGTTGCTTTTCTATTTCGGGCAGGGAAACCTCAGTTTTTATTTTATCTCCTAGCTCTAACAATTTTTTGATAGTTTTTGCAGTGAGCGCAAGATCATCAGCAAGTAATTGCCTTTTTGTATCAATCTCATTTAGTGTCTTTTGCCACTCTGCATTGGCAGCCAAATACTCTTTTACCAGCTCATAGGAGTCTTCCCTGGCCTCATTGAGCTGTTCTGCGCTAACAGCAGTTCCGGCTATCAATGCCTTTTTTTGAGCTGCTGGTGTCTTTAAGGAAAATTCATAGATAAGGTCAGCCACTTCAGGTGGCCAATAGCTAATTATGGTGCAAGCTGTGGTTGAATAAAAATGTTCACTCATACTAATATTATAGTCTATTTTTCAGATAGTTTGTACTTATTCAGCGTTAAGCCTGAAATTGGCCAACGGCCGTTTTTGTATAGTGCTGAACAGTTAGATAGTTTTAACTCTTTCTACTGCACTCTTCCAACCAGCATATAATTTAGTACGCAGCTTGGCCTCTATGCTGGATTGAAACGATACTTTAGCCTGCCAGATTTTGCTGATTTCTGCTAAAGATGGGTAGATTCCAACAGCAAGACCCGCTAGAAAAGCTACGCCTAAAGCTGTAATTTCGCTCTCTTTGGGCCTCTCTATCTTAATCGCCAACATATCTGCTAAAAATTGGCAGAGCCACTCATTTTTGACAATGCCACCATCAATACGTAAAGATTTGAATGCTACTGCACTGTCAGCTAGCATAGCACGCATTAAATCTACACTTTGATAGGCAATTGCCTCTAACATGGCGCGAACAATATGCTCTAAGCCACTATCACGAGTTATACCAATAATTGCGCCTCGCGCATCTGGATCCCAGTAGGGCGCCCCTAAACCATTAAACGCTGGCACAAAATATAAACCATGAGTGTCTGCAATATTTCGCGCAATCTCACTGGTTTCGGCAGAATCAGTAATTACCTTAAGTCGATCACGCAGCCATTCCACCCCTGTGCCGGCAGCAAAAATACAGCCCTCTAGCGCATAAGTAACCTGACCATTTAAGCGATAGGCAACAGTTGTTAAAAGTCTATGTTTAGAAGAAACAGCTCTACTGCCACTATTTTGCAGCATAAAACAGCCAGTGCCATAAGTTGCTTTTACCATGCCAGGCTCAAAGCAGGCTTGACCAACCATCGCTGCTTGTTGATCACCGGCAATGCCTGTAATTGGCAACTCCACGCCAAATAACTTTTTATCAGTATAACCAAATAGATAGCTTGAGTCATGTACCTCAGGTAATAAAGAGGCAGGTATTGCAAACTGCTGCAGTAACTCTTTATCCCACTCCTGAGTATGAATATTAAACAACATAGTGCGCGCAGCATTAGTAGCGTCTGTGGCATGAACTTTGCCCGCGGTTAAACGCCACAATAAAAAGCTATCCATAGTACCAAATGCAAGCTCACCACGTTCAGCACGTTTACGTAAACCAGACACATTATCTAGCAACCACATAAGCTTGGTTGCAGAAAAATAGGGGTCAATAAGCAAACCAGTCTTAGCCTGAATCTCTTGCTCTAGACCCTCAGCCTGCAATTTTTGACAAATGGCTACTGTGCGTCGGTCTTGCCATACCAGTGCATTATAGACCACCGCACCGCTATTTCGATCCCAGATAACAGTCGTCTCGCGTTGACTGGCAATGCCAATAGCGGCGATCTGCTCGGCAGAAATTTGCTGTGTAAGCAGGGCAGCGTGACATACTTTTATGGTGTCATTCCAGATCTCCTCTGGATCATGCTCTACCCAGCCATTATCTGGAAAATATTGCTTAACCAATTGCTTAGAAGAGCTAAGAGCATTTCCCTGGGTGTCAAACACTATAGCCCGAGTACTGGTAGTTCCCTGATCAATAGCAAGAATATAAGGTTGTTTTAGCTGGCTATACATGATTGCAAGTGTAGCTCAATCAGATGCCTGGCGATACTCATTTCATGAGGTAAGGGTGGCAAATTATTTCTGTCGAACCAATCGGCTGACTCTATTTCATCGTTATCTATACAAATATCACCACTAACATATTTTGCAGTAAAACCCAGCATTAATGAATCGGGAAAAGGCCATGGCTGTGATGCAACATATTGCAATTGGTTAATCTCAACTCCAACCTCCTCTTTGACTTCACGAATAATCGCTTGCTCCAACGATTCACCAGGCTCAATAAAACCGGCGAGGGCGCTCATTATTTGGGGCGGAAAATGGGGCGAGCGTGCTAACAGCATCTTTTCTCCATGGGTAACTAAGACAATTATACAAGGAGATATGCGAGGGTAAACTATATTATTGCAAGCAGGGCAGAAACGCGCACGTTCTAAAATATGATCTTCCATATCAGCGCCACATTTGCCACAATAAATATTATTAGCCCTCCAATGCGCTATATGGTTACCTAAAGCCACAGCGCTATAACGCTCTGATGATAACAAAGAATTAGCTAGCCTAATTTGTTTAAAATTGAGCGGAAATTTTAGTTGGTCTCTTTCCAATAAAAAGCATTTGTGACAATCGACCTGGCCAAAACAGTGCAGTTTTGACTTATCTGTTAAAGCTGCAATATCTGAAACAATAGGTAGCTCGTTGTTAAGAGTTAAGCCTATTTTATTATTTTCATAACAGAATAAAAAATCTTTTTCTTCTGGTACAGGGCAGGGTTGATGCAATGGTTTAAAGGTTGAGTGATTATTTATAAGTAACATATTCATCCCTCATGAGCTTCTTTGTACATTATAAGCAGTCCATCGAACAGCTGGATGCAGCTTTACTTTTTCCTGAAAATCTGTGCTGTCAGTTAGAAATTCAGGTTTGATTTCTCCAAATTTTAATAGTGCATCTAAAAAGTTAATCTCATTCTCACGCAATGGGAGGAGGGTGCTAATTTTGTCATGAACCTCCGACAGCATGTTTTCAGCCCATTGCTGCTTGTCGGTTATGTCCGTTAGTGTCTGCCTAGACAGTAATGGTAATAATCGATTTTGCAATTCTTCAAAATCG
>JAGLXC010000177.1 GCA_023133095.1 Gammaproteobacteria bacterium
TTTAAACATACATCAATCACAATAAGCTGGCTCTGGCTCGGTGCTTTCGCCCTAATACCCATCAGTCTAGTGTTCTTCACCAGCATCTTAACTCAGGATACAGAGAAATTAGTATCGCTACCCGTAACTCTACGCCACTATCTAGAACTTTTTAATAGTGCTTATGTCAGAATCTTATTGCAATCATTCTACCTAGCATTTAGTTGCGCCATAATCTGTCTAATTCTTGGCTATCCATTTGCCTTTACTATTGCGCGCTGTAAAAGCCGATATAGATCACTGCTATTATTGCTAATCATTATTCCATTCTGGACCAGCTCGCTGATTCGCACCTATGCCATAATGGCCATAATAAAAACAAAAGGCCTACTAAATACTTTGCTCCTTGCCTTGGGAATTATTCACCATCCCATGCATATATTATATAGCTATACGGCTGTATTAATTGGCTCAGTCTATGATCTATTGCCATTTATGATTTTGCCACTCTATGCCAATATTGAAAAACTGGACGATACTCTTTTAGAGGCAGCTCGAGATTTAGGCGCTAGCAAAGCCACCACCTTTATTAAAATAATTTTGCCACTGACCTTACCAGGCATTGTTACTGGCATTATTTTAGTATTTTTACCCGCCATGACCATGTTCTATATTCCAGTTTTGTTAGGTGGCGCAAAAAATTTACTGCTTGGTAATTTAATCCAAAACCAATTTTTAGTAGCTAATAATTGGCCAATGGGCGCTGCCATTAGTATTTTTGTAATATTCTTAATGTGCCTGATGATATTTATCTATTGGCGTAAATCCGAATCACACGATTTTAAGGCGGAGTTATAAGGTACTAAGATGAAATTATCAAACTCCACAAAATCAATCTACACCACCTTAATCTACCTGTTTATCTATATCCCTATTTTTATAGTAATCATTTTTTCATTCAATAATGCTTCTCGCTCACTCTTATGGCATGGATTCACCTTTCACTGGTATAAAATTTTATGGCATGATAGCGCCATCTTTACTGTAGTTATGCACTCTTTAACCATCGGCATTATTGCCGCTTCAATAGCAACAATAATTGGCACTTTAACTGCAGTAAATCTATTTCGCTATAAATTTTGCGGCAAACAATTACTCCATGGCCTACTATTTATCCTGATTGTAACACCTGACATTGTCATGGGAATTTCACTTCTGATTCTTTACAATGTACTTAAAGTACCACTTGGATTTTGGTCTCTATTGCTAGCTCATATTACCTTTTGCATTCCATTTGTTGCAGTCACTGTTTATAGCCGCGTCATCACACTGGATAAAAGTATTTTTGAGGCCGCTCGCGATTTAGGCGCTAATGATTTAACTATCTTTGGTAAAATTGTTATTCCTTTACTACTGCCGGCGATTTTAGCTGGCTGGTTATTAAGCTTTACCCTATCTTTAGATGACGTAATCATCAGCTATTTTGTTTCAGGTCCAGGCTATGAAATTTTACCCCTTAAAATCTACTCTATGGTTCGCATGGGAATAAAACCAGAAATTAATGCTCTCTGTACCATAATGTTAATATTAACCTTTGGTATAGTTATCATTTCCCAATTAGCCTTCAGGAAAAAGCAATGAAAAAATTGTATGCATTACTACTGCTTCTGTTTACCGCAACCGCATTAGCAGCAACTGACAATGTAGTAAATTTATACATGTGGGCTGACTACATGCCAATGAGTGTAATTAAACAATTTGAACAACAAACAGGAATTAAAGTAAATGTCGCAGAATATGATAGCAATGAAACCCTGTACGCCAAACTAAAAACAGCACCAAATGCTGGCTATGATGTTATTATTCCATCGAGCTACTATGTAGCGAAAATGCGCAAAGAGGGGATGCTGCATAAATTTAACAAAGCCAAATTGCCGAACCTAAAATACCTGATGCCCAGCCTGTTAAATAAACCCTTTGATCCACATAACAATTACAGTTTGCCATATTTATGGGGCACAACAGGCATTGTCGTAAACAAAAAATATATTAATCCAAACAGCATAAAAACCTGGGCTGACCTCTGGAACCGCAAATACAAAAATCAATTACTAATATTAGATGATGTACGCGAAGCATTCTCCATAGCTTTTATAAACTTAGGTTATTCGATCAACGATACTAATCCTGAACACATAAAAGCAGCCTATCAAAGATTAAAACAGCTGATGTCAAATATAAAACTCTTTAACTCCGATGCTGAACAAAATGTCTATATTGATGAAGATGTTCTAATTGGAATGGGATGGAACGGTGACATATACAATGCTCAAAAAGAAAATCCTGATCTGGTCTATATCTATCCGCAAGATGGATTTTCGATCTGGATAGATTGCTTGGCGATTGCAAAAAATGCGCCCCATATCAATAATGCCCATAAATTTATTAACTTTATTATGCGGCCCGAGATAACTAAAGAGATAGTTCTGGCTCAAGGGTTCTCCTCTCCCAACACAGCTGCTACCAAACTATTACCAAAGGCTATACAAAACAATCCTATAATCAATCCAGATCCTAAAATTCTACAGCGTGGTCATTTTCAAAACAATATAGGTGATAGTGTTGCTCTATATACTAAATATTGGGATCTGCTAAAAATTGGCGGCTAAACGTGGTCAGGTCTGGACATGAGAAATGCCTAAATCTGACCACGTTAACCCGCCGACCATGCCTCTAAGAAAATTCATTTCTGGGGTATTATGAGGTAAGTATAGCCCATAATTGCAACTTTATCTGCGCGACATTTAAGACAGTCTTTGTAAGATATTCACTACACTATCCTGCTTAGCAAGGCATATCTGGCAAATCTCGGTCAAGATTTTTTAAAAAATCACTCTGCAAAATCAAAGCAACCAGCTCCTCTTTAGTTTTACAGTTAAGCTTTCGCAACATATTTCTTATATAAAACACCACCGAATGCTTAGATAGAGCCAACTCCTCTGCTACATTCTCAATCTCCTTGCCTCGTAAAAGCTCCAACATACATTCAGCCTCACGTGCAGATAAAACCACACCTTGAAACTGTTGACCCAATACATACATATTAAATACCCTCAATTAATAAAAATAGTCCAACATGTCACATTATAGGGTAAACTGGGGTAAGAATCTGTAAGCAAAAATTTAAACTTTTGTAAGACATATTGAATTTTCAGTCTAGGTAGTATATTTTATAATTAATTATGG
>JAGLXC010000178.1 GCA_023133095.1 Gammaproteobacteria bacterium
AACCAGCCCAAGGTAAAAAACAATTAATAGACCGAAGGGATTATATTTTAGGAAAAATAGATAGCAGCATTAAACTTATTCCTAAAGATAGTCAATCTTCTTTGATTTTATATAGGAAGGTGGTGGAGGCGCAAAAAATAGCGTATATATTTAGTGAGGTAATAAAAACTGATGTTACATCTAGAGACAAAAGTGAAGTTGATAGCCTATTTAGTAAGACGGCATGGCTTTATGTTAAAATGTTGATGGAGTACCCTGGCTTCCCTCCCAACATCCACGACGAATTAACCCGCAACTGGGAAATAATTAGAGAAAAATATAGGAGTCTGTTTTTAGTTTCTGCTGCAGGTGGTTCTGCTTCTGCCCCTGAGTCGGCATCAGCCCCTGCTCCTGAGCCTTTGCCAACATTAGCAGATATCCGCAGAGACTTAGGTATTTCGCGTTTTGCAGTTGCGCAGGAGGGATATGCTGGTGCTGTAATTAAGTCTGATCCTTCTACATGGGAGAAAGTTATACGTTTTACCTGGGATAAATGGGCGCAAGGAAGAGTAAGAATTGCTAGAGATTTAAAATCGCAGGCAGAGCATGCAAGCACGATTATTTCAGCTCCTGTCCCCGTTGTACTAGTAAGTCATCCTTTTGAAGGTGAAGTACCTAGCAATGGTGGAGATAAATATTATGGTGCTAGTGCAGAGGTTGTTTTAAGCAGTGCATTTGCAAAAGTCGATCGAGGTAGTATTCAGTGGATTAATTGTGTAACTCCAGGAGAGCAGGCAACAAAATTTGGCAGTAGAGATAAGTATAAATTTGTTAGCGATGCTAAATTGATAAAGCTTGGTATTCTTCCAAAGAATATTTTGCATCTACTTCTCTCTGACCATGGCTTGCTGATTAAATGCCTGGATTCTAATGGCCAAGAAGTTTTGCGATCATGTTCATTGACTGAAATCAATGATGTGATAGATGAGGTATATGGATTTCCTGTATTGTTTCATTGCTATGCAGGAGCTTCGCGCAGTGCATTTTTTACTATTTGCTTGTCGATTAGATATTGGCTTAATAGTGCCAGCACTGAATTGAAAGACATAACTTCGTTGACTGGTTTTGTTCGGCTTGTAGCTTATGCGCGACCAGAGGTCAAAAAAGATAGTGCTATAGGTTTTAATCAAGAAGGGCAGCGTTTGATGCTGCTTTTGTATTGGTTCGATCAACTTTATCAAGATGATAAACGTAATCCAGAAACCAGTAAACTTAAAGCTATTATATCCAAGTTGTCTACTTATGGTATGGAACCAGGTATGTTTGAAAATGTTCGGCAAGATATTCAGGATATAGTTGATATTATATTAAAGCCATCTGAGATTGAAAAAGAGCTATTAGATAGGCCAGAAAATATAGCTGCTCTTTGGTCGGTTTATCGAGTCGTCACTAATCTTTTTGTTGAGTTACGTAGATCTTATCAGGTTATGATTGAAGATATAGATTTCAAGCGTAAAGTTAATCAATTTTGTCGTAATGAGAGAATCATTTATACAATAACAGCTGTTGATGATAAAAATGTTGTGCAACAAAAGTCACAGTTTTTGGAGCAGTTAGCTTATGATAAGACAGAGCTTGATCTTTGGCTGGAAACATTTAGTCCTGATGTTGTGATAAGAGAGTTTTTGTATTTGAGTTATGATGATAGTTTAGATAAGTATAAGAATTTTTTACAAGTTATAGATTCTGTTATAGTTAAAGCTAGAGGAGAATCTGATAGGGTTGTTTTCGATAGCAAGATTAGAGAAAAGCTAGTTGAATGTTTACAAAAATCACTAGATAACCCCCAGTGGGTGGATTTAGCACTTATCTCTTTAATAAGATTTGATAGGAAAAGATTAGAAGAACTATTTGTTGAGTTTGTAGGCGGTCCGCGTGTTTTGAAGAGTTCCTCTTCTGTCATGAAGGGAGATCGTAGCATGGTAGAGCTTCAGAGCTTTCCTCTTACGCGCCATGAAGAAGATCCGCAACAAGCTATTTTGCAAATATATAATGAATTAGAAAAAGATGTGCAGAAATGGAAAGGATCATTGACTGCACTTGCTCTTAATGATTTGATTATATTGCAAAATAGTGAAAGAGAATTGGGAGCATTACGTCGCAGGTTCGATGATTATGCATATTATGCGACAACATTTGATCGTAGACGTAAGAGTGTTAGTGTTGCTGATTTGGACATTGATAGTGAGGAGTTGCAAGATCATGTTGCTGTTATTGATGAAAATTATTTTATAGGATTGTGTCAACAATTAAGTTTTAAGTATGTTGATTTTATTTTATTAAAAATAATAAACTTGGGAGGAGATGCAGATTTTTCGAGTGTAATCACTGAAATTATTAAGATTTATCAGCAGCATGTAAAAAAGGTCATAGATAAAAATAGAGAAGGCTTTTTAAGAGAATATTTAACTAGAGCTGCAAGTATTCCAAAACCAGATCAACAGCAAGAGAAAGATAATCTATTTCAAATGCTAGTTCAACTGTACTCGTGTGCTGATGCATCAGCGAGAAGCTTTCTTGGGTCATTGTGTAAAACTGTTTTGCAGTTACATATTATGCCTCCGGAATGGACAGAATATGTAGATCAAGCAGCAAGAGCTGGTAGTGATCAGTTGCCTTTAGAGTTAAAATATGATGCTTTTTATCCAGAAGATCTACATGGATTTCTGCAGAATGTGGTTTTAGGTTTGTCTCCCTGTTCTTTAAAAGATCTATTAAAACTTGAATATAGAGATTATGAATCCTGGCAAAATTTTGTTGTTTTGTTTGATAGAAATTTTTCTGCGGGACGTAACAGAGAAATAGAGCAATTGCCTGTTGGTGATTGTAGGAAAATATTGCAAATATTAATCAGTATGCCGGAGAATATGGATCAACAACTTGCCGATTTTATGGAATTGTACAGAAGTTTTTTGATTAGTGACTTTGTTCTACAGGTGCAAAAAAAACCAGGAGCGTTACGTTGGGTTTTTAGGTATGTTCAACAGAATTTTGCACCGTCAGAGCTTGAGTTATTTTCAGATTGTTTATCTGAATCAGTACCATTAGTTTTTAAAGATCATTCTGCAAATAGATCTAAGCTTGTAGCTGCATTATCAGCAATCGGAGTGGGAGTGCAACTGACTGATGATGCGACTATTTTTGGCAAAATTAGAAGAGTTAGTGGCGGTTTTGTTCAATATCTAAAAGCTAGCGATTCTGGTGCTGTAGATAGAGTAGGGCATTCTTTCCATGAATCTAAATTTAGGAACAGGTTGCTTGCATTTTATGGAGATAAGCTAATATTTTTGCTTAACAGCATTAGTGACGTGACTGATGCTGATTCACAACTACATAGAGATGCTCAGATGTTTTTTGAGGGAGATCGCACGATAGCTTATCAAGATTGCATTGTAAAACAGGCATTAGATGACCCAGCTATGTTTGGCTCTGATGACTGGGAAATGTTGCTAAGAAATATTGCTCAACCTAAAGCTGATAAAGTGATAGTTGATGCAGAAAAACTTAGATTATTTGAGAGAATTGTTAATCATATCTGTGAGATTGGATATGGTAAGGCAAATAAAGATGAAGTTGCTTTGGCTAAGCTGTTGTTTTTTGAAGAGAATGATAATAAAGTTAAGAAAATAGTATATGCTAACGAGGTTGTGGGTGGTCTTATTAAAGAGCCTGCTGGCAATATTGTAATTATAGGTGACATAGACGATGATGCCTCATGGGAAGCGATTTTATATCTTATAGATAAGGTGGCGCAAGTTTTAAAAAAAATAAAGGAGAAGAAAAGTAAGGAATTAGATGATAATTTTACCAAGTTTTTTGTTAAATCAGCAATGAATATGTTGGGTGCTCGAGCTGCAGATGCGTCATTTATAGCGACCACAAGACGGAAAGATCAAGTTGTATGCTTAGTAAGTCTTGATGGTAAGCTTAAGAGTTTCAAAGATGAGGTCGTAGGAGAATATAAATTCTTAAATTATTTTTTTGATACAGTGGGTAAAGGTATTGTAGATGGTGTGCAGTATAGCGTTATAAATGAGGCTATTGGATATTTTAATAAGATAGTTTTTAATTATAATATTCTAAAGCAGAAGCAAAAGAAGAATAGAGATTATGGTTGGGATGTAGAAAAGATGGAAAGTTTTATGTCTCAAATTGGTCTAGTCAGCGGTGCAATTTCTGAATGG
>JAGLXC010000179.1 GCA_023133095.1 Gammaproteobacteria bacterium
CCGCTCTTTTGATGACGCATATCAACTCACCCTATATAATTTTATTTGTTTTCCTGAAGTAGAAGCTCAGCTGCTGGCGGCCAACCTGAAAGATTCATGCCTAATGCCAAATTACGCGTAGCCAATACTGTCTTGATTTCATTCAAAGATTTTTTGCCTAAATTTGGTGTTTTTAATAGGTCAGCTTCTTCTCTCTGCACCAAATCACCAACATAATAAATATGCTCTCCCTTCAAACAATTTGTAGAACGCACTGTTAACTCTAAATCATCAATTGGTCTTAACATAACAGGATCTAATTCCTCTTTTTCTTCCTCTTGCGGCATAATGTTTTCCAGCCTTAACTCTACAAATGTTGATAACTGATGCTGTAAGATAGTAGCGCAGTCTCGAATTGCTTGCTCAGGATCTAAGGTTCCGTCAGCTTCCAAATCAATAATTAATTTATCTAAGTCGGTTCGTTTCTCAACTCGTGCATTTTCAACCTGATAAGAGATTTTGCGAACGGGACTAAAAGAGGCATCTAGCAATAGACGCCCAACAGCTCGCTCTTTATCTTCTTCAGTGATACGCGCACTAATAGGTTGATAGCCTCTACCAGTCATAACCTTTATCTGCATATCCAATTTGCCGCCTTCAGAAATATTAGCTATCACATGTTCAGGATTTACAACCTCTGCATTATGTGGCAACTCAATCTCTCCAGCAACAACAGGACCAGGCTTATCTTTATATAGTTTAAGCTCTACTTCGGCAGTCTCATGTAGCTTAAAGACAACGCCTTTAATATTTAACAATATATCAACTACGTCTTCTCTAACGCCTTCTAGCGCACTATATTCATGCAATACCCCGGCTATCTCAACCTCAACAGGTGCTGCCCCTGGCATAGATGACAATAGGATTCTTCGTAGCGCATTTCCCAAGGTATGTCCAAACCCTCGCTCAAGTGGAGCAAGCACGATCTTAGAACGTGTCTTATTGATTTTTTCTACCTCAATAACTTTTGGTATTAAAAAACTACCATAATAATCTAACATATTATCCCCTCTACTTAGAATAGTGCTCAACAACTAAGTGCACTTTAAACTCATTTGGTAACTCATCTTGTTCTGGATATCTTTTAAAAACACCCTGCATCTTTTCAGCGTCCAGAGCCAGCCATTCAGCTATATCTCTCTGTTGCGCCAACTCTACTGCGCTACTAATACGCGCTTGTTTTTTGCTCTTCTCTTTTATTGCTATCTCATCATCTGGAGCAACCATATAAGATGGTATATTAACAATTCTACCATTTACTAAAATTGATCTATGGCTTACTAGTTGCCGTGCTTCTGCTCTCGTTGCAGCCAGACCTAAACGATACACCACATTATCCAATCTAGACTCTAATAGTTTTAACAAATTATAGCCAGTAGACCCTTTTAAACGATCAGCTTCAGAATAATAGTTATGAAATTGCTTTTCCAAAACACCATAATAACGCTTGATAAGCTGTTTCATTCGTAATTGCAGGCCATAATCTGTAGTACGACTGCGTCTTTTGCTAATTTGGCCTGGTGGAATATCAGCCTTACACTTAGAATCAAGAGAACGAATATTACTTTTCAACAGAAGATCGACACCTTCCCGTCTTGACAACCGACATTTTGGACCTATATACCTTGCCATCTAGTTTTTACCTCTTATACCCTACGTTTTTTAGGAGGACGACAACCATTATGAGGAATGGGCGTCACATCAATAATACTGCTTATAGAAAACTTTAACGCGTGCAAAGCACGTACTGCGGATTCACGACCAGGTCCTGGGCCTTTTATCCAAACCTCCATATTCTTCATACCAAACTCTTTAACCACATTACCTGCTCGTTCAGCTGCAACCTGTGCAGCAAACGGTGTACTTTTGCGCGACCCTCTAAATCCACTACCCCCTGATGTAGCCCAAGCCAAGGCATTGCCCTGCTTGTCAGTAATGGTAACAATGGTATTATTAAAGGTGGCATTAACATGTGCTATACCATCAGTTATCGTACGTCTTTTTTTACGTGACCGTGTTGTTGCTTTTACCATATCATCTATTTCCTAATTGGTTTTCTTTTGCCTTTACGTGTTCTAGCATTTTTTTGCGTGTTTTGTCCACGCACCGGCAAGCCCCGTCTATGCCTAATGCCGCGATAACAGCCTAAATCCATCAGGCGTTTAATATTCATAGAAACTTCCCGTCGTAAATCTCCTTCTACCTTACATTTACCTACTTCTGTTCGTAAAGCCTCTATTTCAGCATCACTTAGATCTTTAATTCTAGTTGATGGATTAACATTAGCATTAGTGCAGATTTGTTGTGCTACACTTCGGCCAATACCATAAATTGCAGTTAATGCAATAACCGCATGCTTATGCACTGGAACATTTATGCCTGCAATTCGTGCCATTTATTACCCCTTAAACATAATTTCATAAAAAAGCGAGTAAGCGTACTCTATTACCCACTAAAAATCAAGTATACTCTCTGCATTTAAATCTGCTGAGAATATATCACCTTTCACGCTTATTTTGATTGGGAAACCCCAAAAGGACGCCGCAAAAAACGCCCCTATAATCTATAAAACATTACCCCTGGCGCTGCTTGTGACGAACTTCTTTGCATATCACTCGAATCACACCCTTACGTTTAATGATTTTACAATTCCTACATATTTTTTTTACTGATGCTCTTACTTTCATCACCTTAACCTCTGTCTAAAACTTACCTAAACATTGGGCCGCCTTTTATGCGTGCCTTTTTCATAATTGAATCATACTGGTGCGACATTAAATGCGCCTGCACCTGCGCCATAAAATCCATCAATACTACCACAACAATTAGTAATGAGGTGCCCCCAAAATAGAAAGGCACATGCCAATGCGTAATTAAAAACTGCGGCAGTAAGCATACTATTGTAACATAAATTGCTCCAATAAAGGTAAGTCTAGTCATAACTGCATCAATATATTTAGCAGTATTCTCTCCAGGCCTAATCCCTGGAATAAAGGCACCAGACTTTTTCAAATTATCAGCTGTCTCTTTAGGATTAAAAACTAATGCTGTATAAAAGAAACAGAAAAAGATAATTGCTATAGTAAACAGCAACAGGTAGAGCGGCTGCCCCATAGATAGGGAAAAACCAACCTCACGTAGCCATCCCATACCTTTAGCATTGCCAAACCATTGCGCTATGGTGGCAGGAAACAATAAAATACTCGAAGCAAAAATCGGTGGAATTACCCCAGCCATATTAATCTTAAGTGGCAGATGGCTGCTCTGCGCGGCATACATTTTACGTCCTACTTGACGCCTGGCATACTGGATAGTTATACGCCGCTGTGCACTTTCGAAATAGACCACAACCCCGGTCACTAAAAGCACTAAAGCAAGCAGCATCAACAAAAAGATCAACTGCATCTGCCCCTGCCTTACTTGCCCCAATACCTGCGCAACTGCCGCTGGAAAACGTGAAACAATTCCTGCAAAAATGATCATTGAGATACCATTGCCTACACCATGCTCAGTCATTTGCTCACCAAGCCACATTAAAAACAGTGTCCCGGTTGTTAGGGTAATCACAGATACTACATAAAAATTTATCCCAGGGATCAATACAATGCCTGAATGGGTTAACCAGGTTGAGATACCAAAAGCCTGAAATATGGCCAATCCTAAGGTACCATAACGGGTATATTGATTGATTTTCCTGCGTCCAGCTTCACCCTCTTTTTTAATCTCTTCTAATTTAGGTGATACAGAACTTAACATCTGGATAATAATCGATGCTGAAATATAGGGCATTACGCTTAAGGCAAAAATGGTAAGTTTCTGCAAAGCCCCACCAGAAAACATGTTAAACAGCCCCAAAATACCATTTTTTTGGCTACTAAATAGGTCTGCAAGCCGATGTGGATCTAGCCCTGGCACCGGAATATGTGCACCAATACGGAAAACAATAATTCCTAACAATAGAAATAGCAAACGGCGCTTTAACTCAGTTAAACCGCCGCCACTTTTCGTCTTGTTATTTTTATTCAACTTTACCACCGGCACTCTCTATTGCTTTACGTGCTCCAGCTGTGATATGTAAACCAGCTATAGTAACTGCTTTCTCTAATTTGCCAGATAAGATAACTTTAGCTCGCTTGATATTAACGCCAATAATGTTAGCCTCTTTTAAAGCAGCCAAATTAATTACCGCGGCATCAACCTTGTTTAACTCATTCAATCTTACTTCAGCAGTTGTGATAGAAACGAGTGACTTAAAGCCAAATTTCGGCACCCGCCTCTGCAAAGGCATCTGTCCGCCTTCAAAACCACTTTTTTGGCTATAACCACTGCGCGAAGCTTGACCTTTGTGGCCACGGCCACAAGTTTTACCTTTACCGCTACCAATTCCACGACCAACTCTCATTGCTGCCTTTTTTGCTTTAGCAGCAGGTTTTAATGTATTGAGGTGCATAACTATTTCTCCTCAACTTTTAACAGATAGTTAACTTTATTAATCATACCGCGATTTTCCTTAGTATCAATTACTGTTACAGTGTGATGCATACGTCTCAGCCCTAAACCAGAAACACACTCCTTATGGCCCTTTACTCTTCCATGCATACTCCGAACCAAAGTTACTTCAAGTTGCTTATTGCTCTGTTTCGTCACTTTTCTTCTCCCCAAAAATATCTTTTATTCTTTTTCCGCGTTTTTCTGCAACTTTTTCAGGAGTTGCCATATTCAATAAACCATTTAGCGTAGCACGTACTACATTAACTGGATTACGCGAACCAATACATTTAGCTAATATATCCTGTATCCCCATTACCTCGCATACTGCACGCATGCCACCACCAGCAATCAAGCCTGTTCCAACAGATGCTGGTTGCATAATAACTTTTGTTGCTCCATGACGACCAATAACTGCATGATGTAATGTATTACCCTTGAGCGTAACTTGTTGCATATTGCGTCGACCATCTTCCATAGCTTTTTGAATTGCAACTGGAACTTCACGGGCTTTACCCTGACCTAACCCAATCTTGCCTTTACCATCGCCCACAACTATTAAAGCAGAAAAACCAAAAATGCGGCCACCTTTTACTACTTTGGCAGTACGACGCACATTAACTAACTTTTCTTGTAAACCATCTGTTTTTTGTTCTTCTGTCTTCATGTTTATCTCTCAACCACCTTAAAATTCCAATCCGCCTTTTCGTGCTGCATCTGCTAATGCCTGCACTCGACCATGATATTTAAATCCAGCGCGATCAAACGCCACTTTAGTAACACCTGCACTTTTACCACGTTCAGCAATAGTTGTGCCAATCAAGCTCGCTGCCGCAACATTACCGCCATATTTGAGGCTATCTTTTAAGTTTTTATTAAGTGTTGAAGCACTAGCTAAAACCTTACCTGCATGGTCAATTAATTGCGCATAAATATGACGTGGCGTACGATAAATCGTTAATCGCACAGCTTCTAACTCTCTTATTTTAGCTCGAGCTCTTGCTGCTCGACGTAATCTTTGTTGCTTTTTATTCATTACTTTTTCTTACCCTCTTTGCGAATAATCACCTCATCTGTATAGCGCACTCCTTTACCCTTATATGGCTCTGGCGGACGATAAGCTCTAATTTCTGCAGCCACTTGACCAACCTTCTGCTTATCAACTCCCGCAACGATAACCTCTGTTTGGCTTGGAGTTTCTATAGTAATTCCCTCTGGAATATCATAGTTAACTGGATGTGAAAAGCCTAAAGTTAAATTTAGCTTTTTCCCTTGCATCTGAGCTCGATATCCAACCCCGATCAAGGTG
>JAGLXC010000018.1 GCA_023133095.1 Gammaproteobacteria bacterium
CTTTGCTTTCTTATGAAGCAACAAGTGCGAAAAAGCTACACCAGGCGTTTGTAGAAGCAATAGATGATTACCTGCTAATGTGTGAGCAAGAAGGTATAGAGTCAGAAAAACCTTTCAAAGGTTCCTTCAACGTTAGGGTTGGCCCAGAACTCCATAAAGAAAGCGCGTTAATTGCTAATAATCTTGGCGTTAGTTTAAATCAGTTTATTAGGTGTCAGCTGTAAGAGTAATAGGAAAGGGACATGGGCAACGGTATCTGTTTGATAAATAACCGAAAACCTCCGAGGAAGAATTTTCGCGTAAAAATCTGTTTCCTTATTAATCAATAAGTTAGCCCATATCTGCTTCAACAAAAATTGGCCTGCTATTGTCGTAAAAAATTATCCTCGATAAAGCTCCATGTTGGTAAAGAATGCCCGTGAGAAGTAATTATTTTCGCCATCTTTTTATCAAAAGATATAGGTGTTTTTTGCATTTGATCATTCATGTATCCATTACTAATATCATTTGGCAACCGTTCAGAAACAACCACAGCTATACATTTATAGCTATCTATGGCTATCAAAATTGTATTGTCTGGTAGACTAGATAGCCTACATGCAAAATCAGAATTAAAAGCCATACCAGAACTGAGATTTACTAGAAACATCAATACGCTAAAATCTAGTATGTTGTCCTGTATAATAAATGTGTGATTAGAAAACTCATTGCTGGCTTCCCTAAAATATTTAGCACCACTGCTAAAATAAAAACTTTGATACCATATAGGAATGATCTCATTCTGTTGTAAGTTATATTTATAGGGATTGAAATCACTACATATTTTTTTATACTTATTATCTTTACATCTTATATGAACTTGCCCATCTTTATGAAATGATAAATGGCAAATAGGTAATTGCTCCTCTATAACTTTACCATCTTTAATTACTGGCATTTTCCTCTTAAAATCAGTTGAAACAAATTGGATATATAGACTGTTATTTGTTATTTCCGGGTTGATATAAAATAGCTCATATTCTCGAGACGTTATGTTAACGCGGATACTTATAGGATTAAATTTGGAGTTAATTGCAGCCATATTCATAGATGTTAATCTTTAGATAGCATCTTTTTTTTCTTAGCAGACGCAGCACGCTCTTTTAATTCAATATCAATATAGCGATCTGTAATAGCACTGGAGCTGTGACCTGCATCATCTCTAACATGCTCTCTAGGCCTACGTTTTACATCATCAGAGATGCCTGTATGCCGCAGCCAGTGTACTGTGGCTGATCGCAGCGCATCAGCTTCATATGTATCACCATCCGCCTCTAATTTGTCAGCTGCCTGGTCAAAATTTCGTTGTACCAACAGCCTAATCGGCCGCTTGCTAGTAATATGCCTATGTATGTTGTTGGCGAAACAAACCAGTGGAGTCGTCTCCTCTAGCGAGGGGTAGGGTGGTAAGTTTAAGTAAGTAACCCTGTAATGCTTTAAAGCTTGCAGCATTGCAGGACTAACTGCGATTTGCCTACCTTTGTTGCCTTTGCCGACGGTTTTGAACCACCAATTACCGTCATTATCCTTAAAAAAATCTTTCATAGATGGTGTCCAGCGGTCATCTACTGTTAGCTCTGATATCCTTAGGTACATACCATATAGGCAAGAGAGAACAAAGACATCACGCTCATATTTCACATCTTTTTGTGCTTTCTGTCTAGCAAGATTTAGCACGGTTGCCCATTGTTTTTCGGATAGCCGCCTAACTGGAGACACAGTAGCTTCTTGGCGAATAAATTTACTTTTCTGACGGATTAAGGATACTGGATTTGACTGTATAATTTCTTCTTGTAATAAATATTTATAAAAACTGCTTAAAATAGCAAACATAGCTTTTAATGCCTGCTGTGAGAACTTATATTGCTCTTTTTGGGGCTCTAGGCCTGCTTTATGGGATTTTTTGCTTATACAAGCCTCAAATGGTCGCCAGTCTACGTTTGGAACCCGTTTGTTACCGGATTTTTTGAATCTTGCTACAGTTTTTAGACCAATCCAGCGTTTATATGGCTTTATGCAAAACTCAACAAATGCTTCGATATCG
>JAGLXC010000180.1 GCA_023133095.1 Gammaproteobacteria bacterium
GGCACGGCTTTTTTTGATAGATTTGAAGAGAGCAAGAGACTCAAAAATAATATTTTACATGGGCGGCACACATTGTTATTAGCTCCACGGCGGTTTGGTAAAACTAGCCTCGCACGACATGTAATTAAACATTTGGATATTTCAAAGACAGAGCTGGATCTGTTTTTATTGCTTGATGCTAAAGCAGCAGGAGCAAAGTTGCTAGAGGGAGTAAAAGCACTTATTAATCAGCTGACAATAAATAACCCTGAAAAGTGGTTTAGGTATCTAAATGATTATTTTTTGCAATCAAAAAAGAGATGGGTTGTCGGTTTTAAGGGAGTTAGGCTGGAAATAATTCCAGAGCATAAGGAGAATGTAATTGATAACATTTTAGAAGGATTGAATGCTTTGGAGTATCTTTTAGTCAAGAAAAAACAGCGTGCTGTTTTTTTTATAGATGAGTTTCAAGAAATAGCGAAACTAGAAGAAAGCAGAGCTCTTGAGGGGGTTATAAGGCATTTCGCGCAATCATCTAGCCATTTGTCTTTTATATTTTCAGGGAGCGATTGGCACATGTTAGCGCATATGTTTGAAGATGAAGAGCGACCTTTATATCGTCTTTGCGATCGGATAAATTTGGGAAAAATCCCGGAGAATTATTACCGAGATTATTTGAATGCAATTGCTAAAAAAACATGGAAGCGCCAAATGAGCGACGATGTCTTTAAGGAGATAATGAATTTGTCAGATCGTTATCCATACTATGTAAATGCTATCTGTGTGTATCTCTGGGATAATTTTCCAAATAAACAGCCCAAGGTGGCGCAAGTTCAAGAGTGTTGGCTGAGGTATATTAAAGATCTTTTAAAAGAGACCAGGACAACTTTATCAACTTTAACTTTATCTCAATTAAAAGTTCTAATTTTGGTTTCTCAAGGGATGACTGAGCTTTCAGGTAAAGAAGCTATACTGATTTTGAATCTATCAAGCTCGGCAGTTTTAAAAATATTGCGGCAATTGGAGGTAATGGATTATGTTGAAAAATCAGATAGCAAAAAAATAGTTTATGAGGTCGTTAATCCGGTTGTTAAGTATAGCTTGAAGATGTTTTATCAGAATTATTTGGAGTGATGACTATAATCCTAGAGGCAGCAACGCAATAATAAAATTGACTTCTTCTATTGCTGTAGATAAATAAGCCAAATTAAGTTAATATAATTTTTTTGAAGACAAAGAGGAATTAAAAATATGATTACACTGCAAACCAATTATGGTGATATTGTTATTGCGCTAGACCATGAGAATACTCCGAAAACTGCTGAGAATTTTTTGACTTATGCTAAAAGCGGTTTTTATGATAATACTGTTTTTCATAGGGTTATTGATGGTTTTATGGTGCAAGGTGGTGGGTTTGAGCCTGGCATGCAGCAAAAAGAAACAGGAGAGCCGATTGAGAATGAGGCGGACAAAGGCGCATCTAATGCTATTGGCAGTCTAGCCATGGCTCGCACTAATGACCCAGATTCGGCAACTGCTCAGTTTTTTATTAATGTTGCTGATAATAAGTTTCTTAACCATCGCGCTAAAACGCCAGATGGTTGGGGTTATTGTGTTTTTGGTACGGTTGTTGATGGTATGGATGCTGTAAATAAGATCAAAGCAGTAAAAACTACTAGCCGCGCAGGGCATCAAGATGTCCCTGTGGACGAGGTGGTTATCAATAAAGTTATAATTACTGATTCTGACCAATAGAGGTAAAGTTGTATGTGGTTTAAAAATGTTCAGCTGTTTGAGCTACAAGAATCAGTAGCATATCGACCGAATGAGTTGGCAGAGCAGCTGGCT
>JAGLXC010000181.1 GCA_023133095.1 Gammaproteobacteria bacterium
CCTATGGAGCCCGGACTTTCCTCCAAGAGGCAAACCTCTCAGCGACTGCCTAGCTGACTTCTGGTATAAATATAACATAAGTAGATATTGTACTAAAGCACTAGTTTTGGTAACAGGATACGAGATTATGGATGTTTTTTTAGTAATGCAATACTAAGTTTAGGGTGGCTCTGGAGATGGAATTAAAAATTTCCTCGAATTAGTGTCTATGGTGTTATAATGTTATTAAAGTTAAAGCAATTGTGATTGCGGAGAGAATCAATGAAATAACAGTTGGTCCGATTTGATTGGGCAATAAAAAGGCTCTTAAGAAGCAAGGCTATTTTTAACTCTGAAATGTAAATCTTTCGCTTTTTTCTAAGTTAAAAATATTTCGCAGATATTGTTCATCTTTAGGTTGTCTCACCAAAATATAAGCATCCGCTCTCCAATCACCAAGGATTGCAAAGTGCACTTTATTTGGATCTAAGGAGGAAAAAGCAGATAGCAATTTTTGTTCGTTCTGCTTAAGAGACGGAACAATCCAAACTCCTTGAAGCTGTTGATTAGAATCAGATGAAATAAATTTATCTTCAACGCTTCGAAAAAGAAGTGATACATCATGGTTTGGTTCTGGTGCTATAGGTTCATTACCTATTTGTTCCATCTGCTCTATCAAATCTTTTGTTCGCCGCTTTACATCTAGCAGTAAAATGCGATCATTGTTATAAATAACCCAATCTACAGTTTTATTCCCAACTCCTAATCTTGAAACTTCAAAATCTACGAGGGTTGTCAAATTATTTACTTTGTACCCTGGTATCATTTCGCAAAGGGCATCAAGATGTTTGTCGGGATTAGTTAGACGATTAATATAATCGCTTCGTTTATTCGGTGAAAGCTTCGAGTGTGCGCATAATAGCGCGTTAACAAGATTACGTACTGGTGGACATGTATCAGTGCCCCACACATATTGATTTTTAATATCATAATGATTTCCATATTCGTATCGCCATAATCGAGTCATCTTATCAAAAAAGGCAGATATACTAATTAACTCCGATGGGATGAAATCTATAATAGTTTTTGCCAACTTATCTGATAAATTTTGTAGTTTTATTTCTTCTCTGATGCATTGTTGTAAATTACTTTTTTCACCAACAACTGTTGGAAAAATTTGTTCGATAATCATGAAAGATGTAACTCCATAAAAATTTTGTATCTGAGTTGAGTAAACAAAACATCCGTTTTATTAACCAATAATATCATTACATATTTTAATGGCATTTCTAGTACATATTATGGTAAACAAACTATGGAAAGCAATCAAGGTTAATAATAAAATCAACCACATGACAAGCAGGTTTGGTGGTTGTGCTGCAAACCTCCATTCTTGCTCGATTTTGGAGAAATAAGGCCTGATTTTATTACAAAAGATGACAAGATCAGTGAGATATTACTAACTCATCCTGGATTAAAAGGGAAAGCGATGAGTGCAGCAAAAATGCCTTGACAGGGAAAATTATTCGGATATAATTCCCTGTATGGAGATAATAGATAGAATATTAAGCATTCAATTGCCTCCCCACAAGTCTGCTTTTTTGTGGGGACCTAGAAAAGTAGGTAAAAGTCACTGGATCAAGCATCAATTAAAAGATATTGTGTTGATTGATTTCCTTAAAACTGATGTGTTTGCTGACTTTATTTCGCGACCAGCGTTATTGCGCGAGAGATATGCAACCACCAATCAGCTCATTATTATTGATGAAGTACAAATGGTCCCTGAAATTTTAAATGAGGTGCATTGGTTGATAGAAAATTGCGGCACTTCCTTTTTGTTAACGGGATCCAGCCCGCGAAAACTTCGGAAAAAACATGCAAATTTGTTAGGTGGCCGAGCATGGCGCTACAATATGACGCCACTTAGTTATATCGAAATAAAAGATTTTGATATAGAACAGGTTGTTTGCACGGGCCTTCTCCCTCCTCATTTGCTTTCCAGCGATCCAATACAAGATTTACGCGCATATGTGGCTGATTACTTAAAAGAAGAGATAGCAGCAGAAGCGGTTGTACAAAATATTCCTGCTTTTGCTGAGTTTTTACGGATAGCTGCTATAACATCGGGAGAAATGCTTAATTATACAAATGTTGCAGCTGAAACGGGGGTAAGTGCTAAAGTTGTACGCAGCTATTTCCAAATTTTAGAGGATACTCTTCTGGGGTTTAGATTATCACCATGGCGTAAAAGCAATACGCGACGCCTTATCGAGACGGAGAAGTTTTATCTGTTTGACATAGGAGTGGCAAACTACTTAGCAAGAAGAAAACCTCTTTACGGTTCAAGAGAATTTGGTAAATCTTTTGAGCATTTTATATTAATGGAACTTAAAGCTTATCAGGCCTATAAAAACCCTGAATTGCAACTTAGTTATTGGCGAACTAGCAGTGGCATGGAAGTAGATTTTATCCTGGGAGATATGCAACTTGCGTTAGAGATAAAAGCATCACAGAAGATACATGAGAAACACACAAAAGGGTTAAATGCTTTACTGCAAGACCAAAAAGTTGCTAGAGCAATTATAGTTTCATTTGAAAAAGAACCTAAAATATTAAATAGCAAAATAGAGTGTCTTCACTGGGAAATTTTTTTGCAAATGCTATGGAATAATGAATTTGAACTATAAACATCATGAAAATAAAAGGGATGAAACGCTGTCTCAGGCAAAACTTAAATACAATTGACATAGCCAAAACGGTGAAGACGATTGTGATTCTAAAATGTGGTTACTTATCGCGCTGCAAAAAGCCAGATGACATACGATCTATTTCAAGCTTGGTTAAGCCAAATTTTTGCGCAACATTTTTCCACTGAGCCACTGCCACGGTAACATCTTTTATAATTTCATTTGCTTTAATTTTTGATATGCGAAAATCAGTAATAACCGATAAAGCTGTTTTTAGTGAGGCAGATGTGTCACCTCCCAGAGAAATATAGACAATAATTTCTTTGCTACTCATCATAGTCGCCCTTATAAAGATTACGTGACAAACGCACACGTTTAGGTAAATTCTCTTCTTCTAACTGACGGCCGGTTAGATCATGCGCAGCGTCTACCAAATCATTTAGACGCTCCGTCATTCCTAAAACAAACAAAACAGAAGCATAGCCACCCATAGAGGTTGCAGCATCACCCTTTTCAATCTTGCCCATGGTTGTACGGGAAATATCCGCACGCTCTGCCATAAGCTTCATGGTTATACGACGACGGCGACGGCATCGCTAATATCTTGTCCCAATTTACGTAGCGCTTTTAATACCGGTATCGGTAATCTTGGTTGTTTTTTCATTTTTATGCTCTTTATAACATGCTTTATAACCACTTAAGGTGTGCTCTAATATACTTTAGAAAGCAGGTCAAGCAGTGGCTTTGGAGATAATTTTAAAAAATAACGAGGTCGTCTTAATTGAAGCACAGATCAACACTGAGCCCTCTGGAGATTGTTTACCCTGGCTATTTTTGCGGTTAAGGATTTGGTTTGCTTGTGATTTTAATTGACAAATAAGCGCAAAAAGATTAAAATTTTTAATTGTTTCAAGCAAGTTTGTCAAGTAGCCATGAAGAATATATTAGAATTTTTAACCCAACACCCGGTTTTTACTCGAGAAGAATTAGTCAAGTTTCTTGTATCCCAGGGAACAACCAATTTAAATACCCATAGGGCAACAATACAATATCATACAAAACAAAAACATATGGTTCGTATAAAGCAGGCTTTGTTTGCCAGCATACCCCTGGGAACCAATGCTGTTAACCATTCTGTTCCCAAGAGTGCTGCAGAAAACCAAGAATGAGCTATTTGCTACTGAGACTGTAACACGCCTGGCCATAAAAGTGACATCTTTGGAGCGAACTTTTGTTGATGTATTAGATCAACAAAACCGTTCGGGAGGTTGGGAAGAGATATATCGCTCCATCGAGGAGATAACGGTAATGAACTTAGAGCTAGTCGTGGAATACGCACTACTGCTAGAGAATGCAACTACAACTGCTAAAGTTGGCTATTTTTTGGAAAAAATGCGAGGGAATTTAGGAACAACTGAGAAGCAACTACAAATGTTAGAAAAACAACGGCCAAAAGAACCACATTATTTGAATCGTAGTCAACGAAAAGGCGGCATATTTATTAAGCGTTGGAATCTAATAGTTTCTGAAGAAATAGTTGAACAACAATGGGAATAGCCAAGTTATGATGTTTGACCAACAAGAGTTGTTTGCTCTGTCCCAATCAACTGGTTTTAGGCCTGAAATGCTTGAGAAGGTCATTATATTAACCGATCTTCTTTCAGCATTTAATCAACATCCAGCTCTGCAAAACAAATTAGCATTAAAAGGAGGAACAGCTCTGAATCTTTTTTTCCTGGGATTGCCTAGACTATCCATTGACATAGATCTAAATTACATAGGATCATGCGATAGATCAGAAATGATAGCAGCACGCCCGAAACTTGAAGCTACAATTATTAATATTTGCGCCCAGAAAAATTTGACGTTAAATAGACATCCTAAAGAATATGCCGGCGGCAAAATGGTTTTTCAATATTTCAGTCCGCTAGGTACTATTTGTTTTTCCCAGAGCCAATCCCTTTAGCATATAACTTATTCTTACTGATCCCGGTTATTTTTGCGGTTAGGGCCGCAGCCTGTTTGAGCGGAAGTTCTGTTAATAGCGTTTGCAAAATATGCAGG
>JAGLXC010000182.1 GCA_023133095.1 Gammaproteobacteria bacterium
CCCGCTTTTGGAAATTGTCTCAGCTCCTGATCTCAATTCTGCCAAAGAGGCTGTTGCCTATTTAAAAACTCTGCACACTCTGGTGCGCTATATCGAGATTAGTAGTGCTAATATGCAAGAGGGTGCTTTTCGTTGTGATGCTAATGTTTCGATGCGCCCAGCAGGAAATAACTCGCTTGGAACTCGAGTGGAGATAAAAAATCTTAACTCGTTTCGCTTTGTAGAGCAGGCAATTAACTATGAAGTTAACCGCCAAACAAAGATTTTAGAACAAGGTGGCATAGTAAAACAGGAAACTCGCTTTTTTAATGCTCAAAAAAAAGCAACCTGGCCAATGCGAATTAAAGAAGAAGCTGAGGATTATCGCTATTTTCCTGACCCTGATCTTTTACCTCTTAAGATAGAGCCAGAACTTATTGCTGCTGTAGAAGCTAGCATGCCAGAGCTACCTGCAGCCAAGCAAAAACGTTTTATGCAGCAATATGGCTTAAGTACTTATACTGCGACTCTTTTGGCAACAGATCGCGAGCTGGCCGACTATTTTGAAAAAGTCACAGCGCTTGCAGCAAATCCAAAACTGACTGCAAATTGGATTTTGGGTGAATTAGCTGCTGCTCTTAACCGCGACAACTGCAATATTAAACAAAGTAAGATAAGTGCCGAGCATCTAGCTGATTTAATCCGCCGCATTGCAGATCAAACTATCTCCGAAAAAATTGCTAAGCTGATATTCGTAAAACTATGGAATGGTGACAATAAACATCAGACTGTAGACGAACTTATTACTAAGAAGCAACTAGCTCAGATTAATGATAAAGATTATCTGAACAAAATTGCAACGAACATTCTTACGCAACATCAAAAAGAGGTAAAATCCTATCAAGCTGGTAAAAAGCAGTTGTTTAGTTTTTTTGTAGGTCAAATTATACAAGCTACCAATGGCAAAGCTAATCCTGCCGTAGTAAATCAATTGTTACATGACATGTTGTTTTAGATGCCTGTTGATTGTAAAAATTCGCCAATTTCATCAATTGGGTTTTTCTCTTGCTCTAGTTCTCCTCTATATGCCAAAAGCTGATGAATCTGCCCTTGGTAGCACGAATAAGTTACATCGATATTGGCTGCCTTTAATTTATCCGCATACATTGCATTCTCATCCACCAATGGATCAAATTCAGCAGAAATAATTAAAGTCTTAGGTAATCCTTCCAAATTCGACTCCCACAAAGGAGAAATTCTAGGATCTCTAGCATCAGCATCAGCTGGCAAATAATTTTGTGCAAACCATTTAACTGCATCTGTCTCTAACAGATAACCTTGAGCATATTTTTTATAAGATTCTGCGCTGCCAGATAGGTCCAACCAGGGACAAATCAAAACTTGCTTTGCAAATGATAAACCAGCATTACGGGCATTAATTGCGGTTAAAGCAGCCAAATTGCCGCCAGCACTATAACCAATTACTGAAATTTGCTTTGGATTAAAGTTAAGCTCTTCACTATTAGCGAACAACCATTTGGCAGCTTCATAGGCCTCATTTACAGCTACTGGATATTTGTTTTCTGGGGCCAGACTGTACTCTACTGCAACCACAACACCCTTACTTGAATTGGCTAAAGCACGACAAATTGCATCGCTGCCTTCAACACTGCCCCAAGTAAGTCCACCGCTAAAAAAATACAATGCAGCTGAACAAGGCAGTGCAATATTCTCTGGTGTATATATTCGCAATGGTATCTCTCCACCAGAACCCAAAATAGTTATATTTTCAACTTTTGCGACAGGCAATGCTTTGCCTCCAATTGTTTTGCTTCTATCCAATGCTATTTTCCTAGCCTCTTCGATAGAAATTTCATGTATTGGCTTTGTCTTTGCTTGAGATAGTTTCTCTATTAATTGTTTAGTCTGTGGGTTAACTGGCATATTTATCTCCTCCTACTTTTGTTTGGCTAGAGCGCTATTACTTAACTTATTTGATTTTAATGCTAGACAATAACTCTTTTGTTATCATAGCTATTATATTACCATACTGCAGCCATGCAAATTAAACATAAAAAAACCTTTATTGTTATCGTCGGCTTAATGATGCTTATGGGCATTATGCCCTCTGATATCTATTTGCCAGCGCTACCAACTATTACCCACTTATTCCATAGTAATCCTGCCGCTGTCCAGATGACTATTAGCGTATACTTACTGGCAGTAGCTACAGCATATTTTACTGTAGGACCAGTAATTGACAAATTCGGCTATAAACCTATAGCTCTGACAGGTATTACCATTCTTATTATCGCTACATTTGCCTGTGCATTTGCTCAAGATCTAACTCAACTAAATATTGCCCGTTTTGTTCAAGGATTTGCTGCCGGCATTCAAGCTATTGTGGGCCGCGCAAGTGTCAGCAAAGTTTTTGATCGCAAAGAGGCTACCCGAGTTTTTGGGATAACCTTTCCATTTGTTGCTTTATCACCTGCTCTTGCACCAGTTATCGGCGGCTACCTGACTACTTTTTTCGGCTGGCGCTCCAATTTTATTTTCATTGCTATCCTAGCTGCTATATTGTTAATCTTAGTGACATTAATGTATCGTATACCGCACGATCATAGTGATTTAAGCAGCATTCATCCTGTTAAAATAATAAAAAACTATCTCTCTATTTTGCGCAACAAAGATTTTCTCGCCTATTTAACTATAACTTCTTGCTTCTATGCTATCTATTTTTCCTACATCACAGAATCGCCATTTATTTTTCATAACCTGCGCTACTCAACTATACAGATTGGTCAGCTTTATATCTGGATGAGCATAACTTTTATTCTTGCCAGCTTAATTACGCGACGTGCTATAAAAACCGTATCCGCCCATAAGATAATTACTGTAGGTATATGCATATTAACCTTAGGGGTTTGCAGCCTAATAGGAATGGGACTATATGGTGTGACTAATGCAGCTGGATTTATTATCCCGATCTCAATTACTACTGCGGCCAACGCCATAATAGGCACTGTTGCTATTGCCCATGCTATAGCTCTATTTCCAAAACAATCTGCAACTGCTGCTAGCATTTTTATGTTTTTCCCAATGGCCGTATCTGGAATTGCCGCAAAAATAGTTCATCCGCTGGTGGGAATTTCAGTCTTTGGCTTAGCATTATTTATGTTTACTATTTTACTAATAAGTACTAGCGCTTATTATACTCTTCGCGATTGAGATTTATACCGAACTTTATACCGAACTTTATACCGAACTTTATACCGAACTTTATACCGAACTTTATACCGAACTTTTGCTTTATTGTCGTATCTGCCAATATCCAGTTTTTCTTGAACCAACTCGTTGCAATATCCCAAGAGTTTTAAGCTTTGCAAGCTGTTTTTCTATTGATCTTAACGAAAGATTAAGTTTTTCTGCAAGCTGTTTGGCAGTGATATTTTGATCTTGCTCTACCTTCTGTAAAATCATTTTAGCCGTATCATCTAAAGGTTTGTCTAAACCAAACAATGACTCTTTATTTTCTGCTTCAGCAGTAGGCACAACATAAAATGGCCGCTTAAACGTCACGGTAAAAAACAAATTACTCTCTATCTCAGGATATGACTGCTGTGCAGCATCCATAATTTTCTTTATTCGTTTCAGACCAAAACCAAGCCGTTCAGCAGCGTCCATTCTAGCAAATATATCAGCTATTAACTCATTGCGTCTTATTGAAACATTTATAATAGAGCTTATATCCATACCTGGCGGTATACCACCAGGATTGCTAATAACCACACGATCATCATGCACCTCTACCATAATACTTGTGCCACGCATACTATAGTCGCGATGAATGATTGCATTAGCAATCGCCTCTCGTAGTGCATCAAGCGGAATCTCATAAATATCTGTCCGTTTAAAAGCATTAATTTCACTACGCACATTAAGGTGTTTCCGTAAAAAAGCTCTAGCTGCATTAAATTGAGTTAACAGATCATCTTGAATATCGATCCGATCATAAACCTGAGTTCGATCTGTTCCTTTAAAGGCAACTAATGTCATTTGACATTGCAGAATCAAGTCCCGCGGTTTTTTTGCAAAAAACAGGATGCCAGCATTAGTTATATGAGAACTTCTTATCAAATTCAGGCTGGATAATATCTCTTTGACTTTAAAGTCTTCAATACTAATATTCGCTTCCTTAAAAAAAGCCTTAATTTTATCTCTAGAAACATTACTCCAGGTTACATCCCCATTTATTTGTTCCTCAAAATGGGTAACTCTTACATTTTCTTGGAAAAGTAATTTGATTTCCTTTTGAGACAACTTCTGAGTTACTGCATCTAACCTACGGTAAAACCCAGAAGCGCAAGCATAAGGTTTTTCATCGCCTTCTGGAACATCAATGACAATAACTTCACCTATTTGAGAAATACTATTAATAGTAATACTCGGCTCGCAATTTCTAGCAAGATCTACAATCTCAGCTTTTAATTTATTGGTAAGTCTAGCTCCGTTAACATTACCGTGATCATCAACACCTAGCAATAAAGAACCGCCTTTGGAATTTGAAAATGCAACAATATCTCTATCTAACTTGTTAGAATAACGTTCTTTAAACTCTACCCGCAGACCTTCGCCTTCTTTAACTAATAATGTTATTTCTTCAATGTTCACACTAACTTCTCTAAAGCAACCACCTCTTCATATTACCATATTTTAAAACTATTAATATACCGTGTCTTCTAATATAATCCCAATCGGGCTTGATTAAAGACAGCACTAATTATGAAATACAAAAAACAGCTTCCATGGCTAATGTGGCTCTTAACAGCAATTTTCTTCTGCTACGAATATTTGCTGCAGGTTTCACCTGGCATTATGGCTACTGATCTAAGACAATCATTTAACATTAATGCTGCATCCTTAGGAGTTATGGCAGCAATCTATTTTTATGCTTACACTGCTATGCAGATTCCATGCGGCGTGTTGATTGACTATTTTGGCGCTCGCAAATTAATTGCTGCATCAGCCTGTTGCTGCGCTACAGGCGCCATATTGTTTGGCTCATCTAATATTTTTATTCTGGCCTTAGCTGGTCGACTTTTAATGGGACTAGGCTCCGCATCCGCCTATATTGGCAGTGCCTATGTGGCAGCAACCTGGCTACCTAAAAATCGCTTCACTATGCTAAATGGCTTTATTGTTACTATCGGCATGCTAGGTGCAATGGGAGGCCAGGCGCCCTTAGCTCTAATGGTTGCCAAACTAAAATGGCAGCCAACTATGCTGCTCCTGGGAGCTATTGGATTAGCATTAGCTGCATTAATCTGGTTAGTGGTGCGTGATAAAAAGCATCATAATGAACCACAAAATTTCACCCAGGTAGAAAAAAAACTGCTGCACGGCTTAAGATATATTATTCATAGTAAACAAACCTGGCTTGCTGCTATTTATGGCGGCCTGATGTTTACACCAACAATATTGTTTGGCGCTATCTGGGGTGTACCATTTCTTACAGCTAAGTATCAGATGTCTACCACTACTGCTGCAACTTTGGTTGCCATGCTATTTTTAGGTTGGGCTGTAGGATCGCCGCTCTTTGGCGCCTGGTCTGATCGAATCAAACGACGAAAAATTTTTATTATTATTAGTGTCCTTGGCGCTTTGCTATTTTTCTGCGGACTAATCTACATTCCACATTTACCACGATTAGTAATCGCACTATTTCTATTTGCTGCCGGATTTTTTTCTAGCGCTTTTATTGTAGCATTCTCTATTGCACGCGAAATCAATCCCAGCTTTGCTGTTGGCGCGGCTATGGGATTTATGAATGCAGTTAACATGATAGGCGGCGCTATACTACCCCCGATTATTGGGTTACTGCTAGATCACACTAATTTCAATTACACTATTAGCCTAAGCTCCATACCCATTATTTTAATTTTGGCTTTGATTATAGGGCTGCAAATTCAAGAGACTTATGCTAAGCTTAAATTTAATCATGACTAAAAAACTATACATAAAAACCTACGGCTGCCAGATGAACGAATACGATTCTGCGCGCATTGTTGATAATATGCAGGTCACGCATAAATTTGTGGTTACTGATGATCCAGCAACTGCTGATCTAATCATCCTAAACACCTGCTCGATTCGGGAAAAAGCGCAAGAAAAACTGTTTTCTGATCTCGGCCGTTACAAAAACTTTAAAGAGGCGCGACCAGAGCTGGTAATCGCAGTTGGCGGCTGCGTTGCAAGTCAAGAGGGAAAACAG
>JAGLXC010000183.1 GCA_023133095.1 Gammaproteobacteria bacterium
TTTCGGTTTTAGCGCAAAATCAAGCAAGATCTCCCAGGTATCAAATATTAAAATATCAATATATGCTCGCAATTTTTCCCACAAATGCTTCTTGCTGCCAAATTTATTACGGCAAGCCTGGTATTGCTTATCTGTCAGCTCAAATATTTGATGAAAGTAAAAAGCCAATAATGTTAATAAATAAAAATTGTAACACAAGTTCTTTTTTCCATGACCATAATTATGCTCCATATAATATCCATGATTTTTCATGACATTGAAACATTCATTTTCATTTTTCCAGCGACAACGCCCTGTCTTTACTAGTGTTTTGATGTTGGCTTTTGTGATGGCTAAATTGGTTACCCAACTATTTCTATAGAGCGTTTTTTCTTTCCCTTGCTTGTTTTTTCCTATGATTCTGCAATTGATATAATTAACCATAACAGCGTCTTTTCTTCCGCTAAGAGGAACTTCATTCATCCATTCATAGATGTGTGTTCTGCCTTTTGTATCTATAAAACGTAATTCGTTAAGTTGCTCATATGCCTCTATCCATTCCATTAAATATTTGTGATCCGTTGGCTTTGCTCCAAATATGTAATGCATCCGATTAGCTAAAACATCTTCAATAATAGGCTGTCTGGAAAATAGAGCGTCTCCTCCTATTATTAAACCAAGCCGTGGAAATTCTTTCCTAAGCTTTACAACAAGCCTCTTCGCTGCGTTCATCTCACAATCCTGCTTCGTGCTACCATCTTCATTGCATATTTGTTCCGGCATAAATGGTATTATTTCTTTTTTATCTGGATGCATTATTCCTCCCTGCAACACTTGATGGGAATAGGTCTTGCTTCCTTCTGTGTGTTCTTTTGTCAAACACTGCCCACAACAAACTTCCTTCGAGCTGTAAAATTGCGATCCATCTATAGGAAAATAATATAACCCTGGTAAGGCCTGATAGCCCTCTAAATATTTCCCCCTCTGTATGCGTGAATAATAATTATTAAACACTGGTCGCAAATGCTCACTATCTATCTCATCTATTATTTCCCTCATTTGCGTTTCTTTAGGTATATCACCTACCTTAAATAACGTAGTTAAATTGTTCCTATGCTGCTCTTCTTGCATGCGTTTTTGAAATTGCAGCAACGATGGATCTTGAAAATACATGCATGCAAATCCACTCATTAGTGCATCATGTATACTGTAATTTATCTTATTTTTTTGTCTCCATTCTGGTATCAGACTGAATACTTCTGATAGCTTTTCACGTAAGCTGCTAAAATTTAGGTGTTTTTTGATCTTCATCCTCAAGCATCCTCCTCATGGCTAGATTTTGGCCCTAATTTAGATAATTGTACGAAATATTTTAGCTTTATGCGACCTTATCTTTACGAAAATCAACTGCTCTAGCATTCACCGAGAATTGCTGCTAATTGTGGATATGGGTTGCAATACCCGGAATTAAAGCCTAGTATTTAATCCCGTTTGCAATAGACGGGATTTGTGATTATTCAGCACTAAGCTTTAAGATAGTCAACGGCTAGTGATGAGGCAAGGTTGGACAAAAAAATGGACGACAAATCCGTCGGGAACGGATTTCGCGTCGCGCGAAGAGCGCCCGAAGGGTGAAAACCAGGATGGTTTTCAACACAAATCGGAGTTTATAGATAATAAATGAGCATTTGGAGGAGATTTTTGGGTTCAAGATTTCCCATCAATGGCCGTATTTTGAATAATACTGAATAGTTCCCGGGATTTTTTTATGACACGCTATATCTTTATAACCGGAGGAGTTGTCTCCTCACTTGGGAAAGGCATTACCTCAGCATCTTTAGGAGCTATTTTAGAGGCATCAGGTCTTAATGTTACTATGCTTAAGTTGGATCCATATATCAATGTTGATCCAGGCACCATGAGTC
>JAGLXC010000184.1 GCA_023133095.1 Gammaproteobacteria bacterium
TATCAGCGTTACCAAACCGGGAAGATAGGCGGTTGCCGTAATCTCCATAGATAATATCGTTTTCAGTAGTGCCTTGGATATTGGTAGCGCTTCTGCCTTTGATTGTTGCCATAAGTTATTCCTCCATGAATAGTTATAATTTTTGGATACGTTGCTGTAGATAGATTTAACATCAGAAACAGGCATCCTTTCCAATAAAAATTTAAATTACAAAACGAATAATAGCATCTTTCCTAGGAAGATTCTATGCGTAGAACTACCTATATTGTAGTAATATGAGAATGTGATCGGTATAATGATTTTCCCTTATGAAAATATATAATCAGTTACAACAAAAATTTATAGCAAGTCTTATAATAATAGCCCTTGTTATGCCAATGGTTGCTTTTGCATTACCAAAAGCACAGGACTACCCGCATTGGAATGTTAACAATAAGCAACAATATGCCAAATTGGTGCAGATTGATAAATTTATTGTGGCGAATAAAAATAGAGGCTATGTTGCAGTGTTTGATTGGGATGGAACTTTATACAGTGAACAAATTACCAGTAAACATTATCGTATTACCAAGCCAGCTCCAGCAGAGGAGGTTTGGCAACTCTGGTTGGCTGCTCATTTGAATAGCCAAAAATATCAGAATTTTTTCCCTCTCTATAAAACAGCTGACGGCAAACAGCAGCAAAATGTAATTGAAGCGCATAACTTTATTTACAGCACAAATAATTTAACCCGCAATCATGACCGAGTTTTAACCCATCAAATTGCTACTTTTACTGCTGGTATAACGCCAGAGCAGTTGCAGGGTTCGATTAATGCTTATCTTGCTGATTTTTCAGTTAGCAAATATGCCTTTTTGCCGATGCTCGATATTATGCAGCGTTTGGTAGATAATGGCTTTCAGGTCTGGATTGTGACAGCAGGCGATCCCTATTTTGTAGCGGCTTTTTTAGCTAAGATTGAGCAGAACATCGCTTATCGACCTGGGCAGAAATATAATTTTCATATAGCACATAAGATATATAATCCTGCTGTTGATCATATTGTTGGCGATGGAGTTAAGTTATCACCAGATGGAAAGTTTACAGTTGTGTATGAAGATCGTTTTATGCAAGATGCTCCCGGAGAGGCAAAAGCTTTATATGTAAGTGACGGCATCGGTAAAAAGATGGAAATAAAATATTATATTGAACAACATGCTGAAAAGCCGGTAGTCTTTTGTGCTGGTAATAGCGGCGGTGATATGGCTATGGTACAGTATGTGTTAGATGATTCTTCGCATTCTGCAATGTGTTTGGCAGTTAACCCGCGTGGTGGATTAGAAAAATTATTGACGCAATATTCTAAAAGATTATTGTCTATACATGTAGGGTAGGGGCAACCTTTCTGGGCGCCTGTTTTAATAGTTGGCAAGGAGAGAAAAAATGCAGCAAAATAAAAATCTAGATTGGCACGCAAGTTCAGTTGAGCATGTGTTTAAGAATTTAGAGACTGGTAAGAATGGCCTTTCTAGTGAGCAAATTCGCGAGCGGAAAAAACTTTACGGCCGCAATCGTTTAAAACCACCTAAAAAACGCAGCTTATTGGTGCAGTTTATTAGCCAATTCCATAATGTCTTGATCTATATTCTATTGGTAGCAGCTGTTATCACTGTGTTTTTAGATCATGAGGTAGATGCAATAGTTATTGCAGCTGTTGTGATATTAAATTCTATTGTAGGCTGTATTCAAGAGGGTAAAGCCGAAAAAGCTCTTGAGGCAATTCGGAATATGTTATCACCTATGGCGAGTGTAGTGCGTAATGGTAAGCGTCATACTATTGCTGCTGAAGCTCTGGTCCCAGGTGATGTAGTGTTATTGCAGTCTGGCGATAAGGTGCCAGCCGATATTCGATTGTTTGAGATAAAGAGCTTACAAATCCAGGAGTCGCTCTTAACTGGCGAATCCAATCCCGTTGACAAGATTACTGATGCTGTTGGTGTAACTGCAACATTAGGAGATCGCTCATCCATGGCCTATAGCAGTACGCTGGTTACCTATGGTTTAGGCAAAGGCGTGGTCGTAGAGACTGGGCAAAGTACTGAAATTGGTCGAATTAGCGAGATGTTAAGCGGTACTAAAACTATGGTAACACCGCTGCTAAAGCAGATGGCAGTATTTGGCCGCTGGTTAACGCTCGCAATTATCGTGATGTCGCTGATCACCTTTGTTATTGGCGCCTTTGTTTGGGGTGATCCTATCAAAGAGATGTTTATGGCAGCTGTTGGTATTGCGGTTGCGGCTATTCCTGAAGGGTTGCCGGCTATTATTACGATTACTCTAGCAATTGGGGTAACCAGGATGGCCAGGCGTAATGCTATTATCCGGCGTTTGCCCGCAGTGGAGACCATGGGTTCTGTCTCTGTGATTTGTACTGATAAGACCGGCACTCTAACCCGCAATGAGCTTTCAGTCCAAAATGTAGTCACAGCAGCTAATATCTATCAGGTAACCGGTAGTGGCTATGGCCCTAAGGGCGAAATCTATTTGGGCAAGAAGAGTTTTCCACTGGCAGAACATCCGACTTTGTTAGCGGCTATTCGGGCTGGAATTTTGTGTAATAATGCAGAAATTAGCCATGAAGATGGTGATTATCAATTACAAGGCAATCCTACTGATGGTGCTTTATTGGCTTTAGGGCCTAAGGCAGAATTTAGTGTGGAGACAGAGCAGCAAAACTGCCCTCGCACTGATCTTATTCCATTTCAGTCAGAGCACAAATTTATGGCAACTTTGCATCATGATCACGCAGGTAGTGGTTATATCTATGTTAAAGGCGCACCTGAAAAAATTATTGCAATGTGTAGTCAGCAAGAGCAGCAAGATGGTAAAAATGTAGCTATAGAGCCAGATTATTGGAATACCAAGCTTGAGGAGTTAGCAGCTGAAGGCAAGCGGGTAGTAGCAGTTGCTATGCGCATGACAAATACTGAACATCAAGAGCTTAACTTTAGTGATATAGAGGATAACCTTATCTTGTTAGGTTTATTTGGTATTATCGACCCTCCGCGCGAAGAGGCTATTGCGGCTGTAGCTGAATGTCAAAATGCGGGAATCCGCGTCAAGATGATTACAGGTGATCATGCAGGCACTGCGCGAACTATTGCTGAGCAAGTTGGATTGCATGATGGCGGCGGGGTGTTGATTGGCTTGGATCTGGATGAATTAAGTGAAGAGGAGCTGGCTAAGAAAGTTAATGAGGTAGATATCTATGCCCGCACTTCGCCTGAGCATAAGTTGCGTTTAGTAAAAGCCCTACAAGCGAATGATTATGTGACAGCAATGACAGGCGATGGCGTGAACGATGCGCCAGCGCTAAGGCAGGCGGAAATCGGTGTGGCTATGGGTCAGAAAGGCACAGAAGCGACTAAAGAGGTAGCAGATATGGTGTTGGCTGATGATAATTTTGCCTCAATTCGTTATGCAGTAGAAGAGGGACGGACTGTTTACGATAATATTAAAAAGGCGATTTTATATATATTACCAACCAATGGTGGTGAGGCGCTTAGCGTTATGCTGGCAATTTTGTTGGGCCATATGTTGCCAATCACCGCGGTACAGATTTTGTGGGTTAACATGATTACTGCAGTAACTTTGGCTTTGGCTCTGGGCTTTGAGTCGGCAGAATCGAATGTGATGAAGCGGAAGCCCAGGGCGCCGCATGAGCCGATTTTATCAGGGTTTTTAATCTGGCGGATTGGCTTTGTATCTGTACTTCTGGTAGCTGCAATATTTGGCCTATTTTTGTTTGAGCGTGATTCTATTGGTCATAGTTTAATCATGGCGCGTACAGAGGTGGTTAATATGCTGGTAATGGGTGAGATCGTCTATCTGCTTAACTGTCGTAAGCTATTTGATTCAGCTTTGAACTTTAAGACTCTATTTGGTAGCCGTCCAGTATTGATCGCTATTGCTACAGTTGTTGTGTTTCAAATGCTCTTTACCTATGTGCCGGTAATGCAGCACTTTTTTGGAACAGCATCAATAAATATTCATCAGTGGCTAAGAATCATTGTTATCGCTATAATAATATTTTTGTTAGTTGAAATAGAAAAAGCCGTAATTAGGCGTTTTAGGAGAGTTAATTGAGTTCTACTATTTTAGGTTTAATTTTATTAGGCGTACTGCTAAATTCAGGTGCTCAAATTTTACTTAAGATGGGAATGGAGCATGTTGGCCATTTTAGTTTTAGTTGGAGCAGTTTTTTTCCTATT
>JAGLXC010000185.1 GCA_023133095.1 Gammaproteobacteria bacterium
GTTTTGCGACTTTTATTGCTCTATTTCAAAAAAATTCGCCGGGAGCCGCTGAGCGTTATAGCCTTAGCATGACTTTTACCCTGAGGCCGCCCTGGGAAAGATTCCGCAGCTCAATCTCCCCGTTATAGCTACGAATAATATCACGCGCCACAGTAAGCCCCAACCCGGTGCCGCCGGTCTCGCGTGAACGTGACTGTTCAACTCGATAAAATGGCGTAAAAACTCTCTCTAGATCAGTATCAGGAATACCTGGGCCTCTATCATCAATTTCAATTTTTATCTGCTTATCACCGCAATAGAGCCGCACATCAGCCTGCCCACCATATTTCACAGCATTGCCAATTAAGTTACTAAAAGCACGTTTTAAATTATTAATATCTCCAGTAAATGGCAACCGTTTTTCACCCCCATTATACGTAACAGCAAAGCCAGTATCACTCATGTCATTACACACTGAATCCAGTAACGCATTTAGATCAAAATGTTCTGTATTATCATGGCGTGCATCGTCCCGCGCAAAGCTTAATACTGCTGTAAGCATTGCCTCCATTTCATCAAGATCTGCTAGAATTTTTTGGTATTGTTCAGAATCTTGCAGGTATTCAACCCTTAATTTTAGCCGAGTAATTGGGGTACGCAAATCGTGCGAAATTGCCGCCAGCATCTGGGTGCGATCATGCAATAAGTTATTTGATAATTCTGTTGTCGGTCGCATTAACCTATGTACGGCCCAAACACATAGAGCGATGAAGGCTAAAATCAAAATAAACGCAACTAAACCAAATCCAGTAATTAGCCACCAGTCATGAAATCTGGGTAGATTCACCTCAAGATTAATCCATCTTTCGCTGCCCAAAGAAAAGCTTAAATCACCGCCATGCGGATGCCTCCTAATCCAATGATGCATCTTCATTATATCTGGCGCAACCATCTGCTCTGCTCCTTTAAGAGGTTTCTTTGCCTCCATAACATGCACAATAGGTGTATTTAATTCGTTAATAAGTTGTGGGGTTTTGTCAGCAGGAACATTATCAACTGTAGCAAAAATCTCTACTAAATAGGCAGCCAATCTTTGCTGATGCATCTCTTGATGCAGTAGCGGCGTCATGGTGTTCACAATGAATAAAAATGCTAACAGTACTATAATAAAAGCACTTGATAAAATAGTTATAGTTTGTCTGGCTAAATTGTTTTTCATGAATCTATCTCTATAGATGGGATAAATTTATATCCACCACCTCGCACTGTTATAATAATTTCTGGATTTTTTATATCTGGTTCAATTTTCTTACGCAAACGACTAACCTGCACATCAATGGTACGATCAAAAGGCATATACTCATGCCCACTGGTTAAATCTAATAGCTGATCCCGGGTTAATACTCGACCTGGATGCTTAACAAAGGCGAGCAACAGATTATATTCAGCGCTACTTAGCGGAACTGTTAATCCATCAGGTGCAATTCAGCAATGTTTATTAAGATCGATTTTCCAGTCTAAAAATTTGATATCAGGCAGAACGGCCAGTCTGGAGCTTAGATGCTCTGCTGCTTGTAATTCACCACTACTACGTCGCAATAATGCCTTAACCCTGGCTAATAATTCACGTGGACTAAATGGCTTGGCTAAATAGTCATCTGCACCAATTTCTAGCCCGACAATACGATCCGCCTCTTCACCCATAGCACTTAAAATAATAACAGGCACTCCTGAGGTTTCACGTAAGCGTCGACAAAAGCTTAAACCATCTTCGCCAGGCATCATAACGTCTAAAACCATTAAATCGATATTGCTCTTTTGCAATATCTTTTCAGCCTGCTGAGTATTACATGCTGTAGTAATTCGATAAGCAAACTGACCTAAAAAATCCTGCAATAACTCACAAAGCTGTTTATCGTCATCTACAATTAGTATGTGCGGCTGTTCTGTCATATATGCCATTATAACTCAACAATACCCTTCGTGCTTGAATTTTATGGTAACAATATTGTTACAATTCTTTTTGCACTTGTCATATTGACGTTACATTAATCTATTATATTGGTGGGGTACATTATACCCAAAGCGATTGGATTTTAGGCAAGGCGCCAAACCCAT
>JAGLXC010000186.1 GCA_023133095.1 Gammaproteobacteria bacterium
TAAACTTCAATCGCGAAGGGTATATATTAATTTTAATAAACGGAGAACTATACTATGAAAACCAATACATTTCTATTAAACTCTGCTGGCGCTGTAGCACTGTTAGCACTCAGCATGAATGCTTTTGCTCATCCTATGTCACCAAACGCTGGCAAGCACAATTGTCAAATGCAACCTCCATGCATGACGGCCCCACCGCCATGTCATAAATTTGACAATTTAACTTCAGAGCAAAAAAGTGCTCTTAAAAAAATTCATGCGCAATTTCGTAAAAATGTAGCTCCTCTGCGTCAATCGCTGAGAGCTAACATGGCTATGTTACATGCTGAACTACTGCAGCCTACTACTGATCAGACAAAAATTGATGCTTTAACAAAAAACATCAACCAAACTCGAAATCAGTTGTTTACCAAGCGAGTTGCTCTGCTAGAACAGATAAAACAGGCAACTGGTACTTTACCGCCTGCGCCATTTCATAAACATCGTTATTTTTAACCCCACATTAATGGGCCGCCTGGTTATTCAGGCGGCTCATCCTATACCTCCATGTCAACATAATGTTGGCATCTGACGCGTTGTTTGTTAGCATATTCTTACGTATGAGATCATTAGAGAATACAAAAGACATAGAAGCCATAAAAGAGTTTCACTCTGGCAATAGAAAGACTATACCTTATAAAATACTGCAAGATATTGCTAAGGGTAAAAGTGCGATAAAAGCTTTCCGGGAACACTGTAATATCTCTCAGTCCCAACTTGCAAAAGATGTAGGGATTTCACGTCAATATATTTGCCAGCTTGAAAATAATGAACGCATCGGCAGTAGCAAAATAATAAAAAAAATAGCTGAGATTTTAGATGTTGATATGGATTTACTGATCAGTTAGCGAGATTGTAATTACAAATGAAGCTTTATGCCGAAATCTCCACCCAACCCAATCAAGATAGTCATCTTGATCTCCTTGATTGTTTTCTGCATAGCTCAATGACTCTGCGTACAACAGCACTTCCTAAAATGCAAAGCAATAATAATGGACTAATGCCAAACGAATTTTGGCACGAGCACCTGATTATTGCATTTTATTTATTACGGCATGCTTTAGAATTAGCGCTAAAAGCACTAATAGAAGAAATACCAGAAAAAAAGACAATACACCACCACAATATACAGAAAATGTATGATACTGTTTCTAAGACTCTAAGCAATAAAGTTAAAGAAGAAATTCAAGAAGCACTTGCTGTATTATAAATAATTTAAATCATTAAAAGATGAACAACTATTTCGTTACCATTCCCATAAAAATAAAACCAAACTAGCTGATCTTCCCAAATTACAGCTGATGATCTTGATACTTTGCATACCGCGGTTAACCAGATTCGACAAGATGCTTTGAAATGTATGCATATTAGAAAAGGTCTACCTATCTGAATGTGCCACTCCGCGCCCATATATTTATTCATCCTTCGTGTTTAAAAAGAAAATCCTGCTGCGTGAGAGATAGATTTTGGTGACATTTAGGGCGAGTCCGCAGTTGCGTCAGGTGAAGCTGGGTCAATTTTACACGACGTCAAATTGAGCGCCAAGGCGACAGGATGTCGCCCTGGCGCGACCCTGCGGAACCCAGCAGCTGAGGATTAACGAGCCCTTGGAGGCAAAACCTATCTCGAGCAAGCGCAGGATTCAAGCATTATGCACGATGTAATAAACGATAATATGTAGATTGCGCGATCAAGTAGCGCAACGACGGGACAGCATCCTAATCATACATCAATTCGTCTAAAGGAGTACTATCCTTCGACAACCCAGCCTGCATCAGCTCACAAATAACATCCATAATGCACAAATAGCGCAAGGTATTTGGCGTTACATCATCAAATTTTACTTGAGTGCCAAGTTTGCCCTTTTCATCATCTTCTAACGAATAGCCAATACCATAACCTAAACAGAGCGAGGCCAGTTGGTCTGCCCGTTTGGCAAGAGCCGGCAGCATGCCGGTTGCTGAGAATACCTCTTCATGGGGAATAGGTTGTCCATTGAGGGTAAAATTTGCATTTAATGATTTAGCTATATCACAAAGTTTTTTGATAATCTCATCCATTATTAAACTCCACCTTTTTAATTAGTCCACCATGGGATCGCAGCTTTCCTACGTCCAGCCAAAAGCGATCGAAACCAGCGCAAAAATACCTCTACACTAAAACCATATCGATTCAAGATGGTAAAAAATAGCATAGTCACCACTGCGACAATAAATGTCCACATTTTAATGTGTAGTAAAAACAAAAGCATAGGAAATGCAGCTTTGGCATCAAAGATAAAAAACTTAGATGGTCTG
>JAGLXC010000187.1 GCA_023133095.1 Gammaproteobacteria bacterium
GGCGTTAGGTCGAACCTATTTGAGACGACCTGAACTCCTAAAAAAAAGGAGGTTGAGCTCTACAGAACAGGAGCTATTAACTGAGTTTATTAATAAGAATGAAAGAGATAAATTATGAGCAACATAATCCAAACTATTGAACAAGAACAGATGCAGGGCAAAACTTTTCCAGCCTTTTCTAGTGGTGACACTGTAGCAGTACAGGTCAAAGTACGCGAAGGCGAAAGAGAACGTCTCCAAACCTTTGAAGGAGTTGTAATTGCCAAACGTAATCGCGGCCTTAATTCCGCCTTTACAGTCCGCAAAATCTCTCATGGCGAAGGCGTAGAGCGTGTATTTCAAACCTATAGCAATCAAATTGCTAGCGTTACTGTAAAACGTCGTGGTGATGTTCGTCGAGCAAAATTATATTATCTACGTGACCGCTCAGGTAAGAGTGCTCGTATTAAAGAAAAAATCAGCAAGAAAAAATAAAATTAATCGTAGGGGCGCCCCTTGCGGGTGCCCATAGACCTTTTACCCCGCATTAACAAGCTGCTGCCTTTTAGCTTCAAACAAACATATCCCTGTTGCCACTGAAACATTAAGACTGCTGACCGTGCCCGCCATGGGAATCTTCACCAATCCATCGCAATTTTCCGCGGTTAACCGCCGCAAGCCTTTTCCTTCTGCGCCTAACACCAGACCAACATTGCCACGCAAATCAGTATCATAAATAACAGCTTCAGCTTCTCCATCTGCACCATATAGCCAAATACCTCGGTCTTTAAGCATAGCCATCGTCCGTGCCAAATTGGTAACTTGTACCAAAGGGATTTCTTCTGCAGCACCGGCTGCAGCTTTGCGCACAACTGGCGTAAGACCTACTGCATTATCCTTTGGGATAATCACTGCATGCACTCCAGCTGCATTAGCACTACGCAAACATGCGCCTAAATTATGCGGATCTTGCACACCATCTAAAATTAACAGCAAAACTGGCTTTGATAGATTATCTAACAAAGCAGGCAGATCATGTTCCCTATAAGTTTTATCACTACTGCCTGTAACAACTACTAACACGCCTTGATGCTTATAGTCAGGGAAAAGCTTATCTAATTTATCTTTGGCAACAATTTGCTTACCAATACTGTGCTGCTCTGCTACAGCCAGTATCTCTTTTAACCGCTTATCATCTCTGCCACGCTGTACGAACAATTCCCGAACTGTGTGCGGCTGACTATTTAATAGTGCGGCTACCGCGTGAAAACCATAAACTACTTGCTTTTTGTTACTCATAAAATTATCTCAAAATCAATCTGGATCTCATCTAAATCTACCCGAGCCACCTGTACCTGAACCGCATCACCCAGACGATAACGCTTACCTGAACGTTTACCATAGAGGCAATGCTTATTCGCATCAAATTCATAATAATCGTTGTCTAATGCGGTAATATGCACCAACCCTTCAACATAGATCTCTTTTAACTCTACAAAAATTCCAAAATTAGCAACCCCGCTAATAATACCAGAGAATTTTTTGCCTACCTTATCGAGCATATATTCACACTTTAACCAATTAATCGCATTATAAGTGGCATCATCAGCCCGCCGCTCTGTCATAGAGCAATGTTCACCAAAATTATGAATTTCATTGTTATCATAATAAAAATCAGCCAGGCTTCCGCCACGAATTGCATGCCTGATTGCACGATGGGTTAACAGATCCGGATAACGCCTGATTGGTGAGGTAAAATGGCCATAAGCCTCATAAGCCAGCCCAAAATGACCAATATTTTCAGCATCATAAACTGCCTGCCGCATTGATCGCAAAACTACTGTTTGGATCAAATGCTCATCAGATCTGCCTTTAACCTCTCTTAATAATCGCATATAGTCCAATGGGGTTGGGTCATCGCCGCCACCTAAACTCAGGCCTAAACCACCCAAAAAATTATTCAAACTGGCTAGCTTATCTGCATTAGGCCCTTCATGCACACGATACAAAGCAGGAATTTTCTCTTTCAATAAAAACTGCGCCGCACAAACATTAGCAGCCAACATATACTCTTCAATCATACGATGCGCTTCATTACGCACTACTGGCACAATACTTTTTATCTTGCGATCTTCCCCGAAAACTATCTTAGTCTCCATAGTTTCAAACTCTATAGCACCACGTTTTTCGCGCTGTTGTCGCAACACTTGATATAATGATTGCAACTCCTTTAAATTCGGCAACAACTCTGGAAAATCGGATCTATTCCCAATTAACATATCCATTACTTGCTGATAAGTTAAGCGGGCAACAGAACACATAACTGCCTCATAAAAACTATAACGCGTGACCTTCCCCTGTTTATCAATAGTCATATCACAAACCATACACAGCCGATCTACTTGTGGCTTAAGCGAACAAAGCTCATTGGATAGAACCTCTGGCAGCATAGGCACCACAACACCAGGAAAATAGACCGAATTACCACGTGTAAAAGCCTCATTATCCAGAAAAGTTCCAGGCTTTACATAGTGACTAACATCAGCAATTGCCACATACAAGCGCCAACCACCTTTAGGATACCTTTCACAACAAACTGCATCATCAAAATCCTTAGCATCACTGCCATCTATGGTTACTAGAGGCAACTTCCGCAAATCTTTTCGCCCTTTGAGCTTGCTTACGGGCATATCTTTTCTAGTGCTAGCCGGTTTAAAAAAAGCGGCTTCCGTTAACATCTGGTCAGACCAAGTATGAGGCAAATTATAGGCGCGAGTTGCTAACTCAATTTCCATACCAGGCGCCATGTGATCACCCAAAACCTCTACGATTTGTCCAGTCGCTTGACGCCTGCCAGTGGGATAGCTGGTAATATCAACAACAACCAGCTGGCCATGCTTTGCACTACCCTTCTCATCCTCGGGAATTAAAACATCCTGACTAATATTCTTATTTGAAGCCTCAACAAAGGCTATGCCGCTCTCCTCAAAATAACGACCGACGACCTGAGTGGTATTGCGCTCTAAAACCTCAACAATAACGCCTTCTGGTCGATTGCGTCGATCTTTGCCAACTATCTGCACTAAAACGCGATCATTATGAAACACTCGCCGCATTTGTCGGGCTGACAAAAAAATGTCTTTCTCGCTATCTTCAGTTACTAAAAACCCAAAACCATCTTTATGCCCCACAACTACTCCACGCACCAGTGAAGCCTTGTCTGCCAGCATAAAGCTACCACGTCGATTAGTAATCAACTGGCCATCACGCGCCATAGCAATCAAACGCCGCCTGAGCGCCTCTTTAGCTACTGCACTCCGCAAAGAAAAAGCCTTGATTAAATACTCATGCTTGACTGGCTCGCCTAACTTATCCAAGCACTGCATGATATATTCACGACTGGGAATAGGCTTTACATACTTGAGAGATTCCCTCTTGCAATAGGGATCTTGTTTTAAGGAGAATTTGTATTTTTGCATTATAAAATATATGCCTCCTTGCAAAATTAAAAAATTATTGTATCTTTATCTGAGTAAGATACACTATAATTACTATTTTAACAGTTAGGAAGCTAAATATGAATAAAAAACTACTTATAACCTTATTAACCTGTGCAGGTTGCGCTGTTCTTACCCTAAGCGGGTGCAGCAGCAGCAAAAACTCAGGCAAAAATTTTTTCGCAGTCAATAAACCAACTGATCAGCATACTATTTGCTCTCAATTGAAACGAGAAATGATATTTTATAACTCAGATACCAATATGAATCCGCAGTGGAGCTCACCAACCAAAAAAGCACAGCTATTACAAGAATACAAAAAATATAACTGTGAGCAACAAGAAAAAAAGAAACAGCAGCAGAAACAACAAACAAAAACGACATCATAAAACATACCCGGTGCCGCTTGCAGGCACCATAAATCGCGAAGGATTTGCCCAAAGCGATTTGAGTTTAGACAAGGAGTCAACCCCGTGAATAACCGGAGCTTATAAAACATAGCAGTATAAAGTCAAATCGCTTTGGGCAAAAACAAAGCCGAGGTGGTGGAACGGTAGACACGCAAGCTTCAGATGCTTGTGGAGGCAACTCCGTGGAGGTTCAAGTCCTCTTCTCGGCACCA
>JAGLXC010000188.1 GCA_023133095.1 Gammaproteobacteria bacterium
ATGTGCGCCATATGGACGCGAATTTGATGGGTTCTGCCAGTTTCTAACATGACTTTTATATGAGTATGAGCCTTAAAACGTTTAATTACGCGATAATGGGTGACCGCTGACTTGCCATTTCCTATAACAGTCATGCGCTTGCGATCTTTAGGATGGCGACCAATCGGAGCTGTGACTGTGCCTCCTGCTGTCATTACCCCATTAACTACAGCTTCGTATTCGCGCTTGATCTTACGCTGTTCTAAGTCAGCAACCAATTTCGTATGGGCTTTTAAACTCCTGGTAACGACTAGCAAGCCGGAGGTGTTTTTGTCTAGCCGATGAATAATGCCAGCTCGGGGTAAGTTAGCAAGCTCAGGGGCATGATGGAGCAGGGCATTCAGCATAGTGCCATCATGGTTGCCAGCAGCTGGATGCACTACCAGGCCAGCCGGCTTATTTACCACAATAATGTCTTCATCTTCATAGACAATATCAAGCTCAATCGGCTCTGCTTGCCAGCGCTCTTCTGGTATAGTCACAGGCGTCAATATTATCTCTTGATCAGTATGAACTTTGTCACGCGGCTTAAGCTGTTTGCCATCTACCAAGACCAAACCCGCCTTAATCCAGCTCTGTAAGCGCGCACGAGAATAGTCAGGAAATAGCAGAGCTAAGGCTTGATCTAAGCGTTTATTATTTAAATTTTCTAGTATAATCTCTTTCATATTTACAATAGGATTCTCAATGTGTAATCTATAGACCATGAAAAATATTAAGTCTATCATAATCTTGCTGCTAGCTTTAGTACTTATTGGCTGTGCGGCACAGAAAAAGGGCATTGATGCCTATCAAGGTCAAACTGCCAAGCAAATTTTTGCTACAGGTAAACAGAAATTGGTAAAAGCTGATTACACTGATGCTGTAGATGCCTTTGAGGCGTTAGATGCGCTCTATCCATTTGGTAACTACTCTGAGCCTGGATTGTTAAACCTGCTTTATGCCTACTATATGGATAGCGATTATGCAGCAGCAGCTGCTGTGTCTGATCGATATATTCACCTTTACCCAAGCAGCAAGGCAGTCGATTATGCCTACTATATGAGAGGTATGTCTAATTTTGAGAAGGATTTTAGTTGGTTCTCCAGACATATTTATGCTAAAGATCCGTCTCAACGTGATCTATCTTCCATGCGTGCCGCATTTGTGGATTTCAATGAGTTGATTGCTAGCTACCCTAAAAGCAAATATGTACTTGATGCGCAGATGCGAATGATCTATATTCGTGATCTTTTAGCCAAGCAAGAGGTGCAAATAGCCAAATTTTATATGGATTACTACTTCTATGTGGCAGCAGCTAACCGTGCTAGCTATGTAGTTGAGCATTTTCAGGGGTCGCCGCAAGTAAAAGAGGCATTGAAAGTTATGATTGCATCCTATACCAAGCTAGGTGATACCAAGCAGGCTAATGATGCAGTCCAGGTGTTTAGGCTTAATTATCCTCATGATAAACTAAAATTAATTAAATAGGCTCAAAGGGTATTAGAGTGCGAGTATTAGGCATTGAAACCTCTTGCGATGAAACAGGAATCGCCATCTATGATTCCGAACAAGGTCTGTTGGCGCACAAGCTGCATAGCCAGATAAGTTTGCATGCCAAATTTGGTGGTGTAGTGCCAGAGCTAGCATCGAGAGATCATATCCAAAAAACTTTACCATTAATCGAACAATTGTTGGATGAGGCTAAATTAACCAAAAAATCTATAGATGCTGTAGCCTATACTGCAGGTCCAGGCCTAGTTGGAGCATTGCTAATTGGGGCAACCATTGGTCGTAGCTTAGGTTTTGCTTTACAAGTGCCAACAATTGGCGTGCATCATATGGAGGCGCATCTGTTAGCGCCAATGCTGGAGGAGAATCCACCAGATTTTCCATTTGTGGCCTTGCTAGTCTCTGGTGGCCATACCATGTTAGTGAAAGTCACTGAATTTGGTAGCTATAAGCTGCTTGGAGAGAGCTTAGACGATGCCGCTGGCGAAGCCTTTGATAAAGTAGCAAAAATGGTTGGGTTAGCATATCCTGGCGGCCCGGTTTTGGCAGCTTTAGCCAAAGAGGGCAATCCTGCGCGGTTTCATTTTCCACGGCCAATGGTCAATCGGCCTGGGCTGGATTTTAGCTTTAGCGGCCTTAAAACCTTTGCCATGAATACAGTGCGAGAATATGGCCATGAACCAGATAGTAAAGCAGATATTGCCAGAGCTTTTCAAGATGCAGTAGTTGACACCTTGACCATCAAATGCAAACGGGCGCTTAAGCAAACAGGCCTAAAGCAACTGCTAGTTGCAGGCGGAGTTAGTGCCAACCAGGCTCTGCGTAGCAGCTTGCATGCTATGTGCAAAAAAGAGCAGGCGAAGGTGAATTATCCGCGGTTAGAGTTTTGCACTGATAACGGTGCCATGGTCGCGTATACTGGCTACTGTAGGTTGGCCGCTGGTTATAAAGATGGTCTGGCTATTAAGGTTCATCCGCGCTGGCCTTTGAATGATATCTTTCACGTTTCAATTTAGACTGCGGCAATCAGGCCAAAATTGATTGATATTGATTAACTGTTTAAATTTCGCAGGCATTCGAAGGCATTAGTGTTTGGCTGAGACCGCATGGGTTATCCAAAATTTGCATTGTTAGTTAATAGGGGTTCTAAACGGATCATAGAATCGTGCTTTGCGTAAAGTTTACCAGCAGTTGCAATAATTATATTGACATATATTAATATATCAATATAATACCGCTATTCATAGCAAAAAGATGGTAGAAAAAATGAAGCAACTAATTAGGGTAGCCAAGGCACTCTCCGACTCGAATAGAATGAAGATTCTAAAGCTTCTAGAGCAGAAGCCACTATGTGTATGTGAACTACAAACAGCGCTTGAAATACCTCAGCCTACTGTATCTTCTCATATGCGAATTCTACAAAATACTAATATGATCAATTCACACAAAGATGGGCTTTGGATTATCTACCAATTAGCAGAATTAACAGATGTCCATATTAATGCGCTAGTAAAGAACGCATTGAAGCATTTAACCTCTGACAAAGAAATAAGAGTATTGATTAATAAATTGAAGAAAATTGATCGTTTTGATATCTGTAACACCAAAAGGAAAGGCGATGAGTAAAGAGAAAAAATGTAAATGCCAGTGCCAGGTTAACAAGAGCAATGACAACAAACCTGAATGTAACGGCGGGGCTTGTTTTTTATCAAAACCAGCACAATATATCATAGCTCTTATAGTAGGATTAGGGGTTTGGTGGCTGATATATCATAACTTGCCAAGACTATCTCATTATATTACCTATTCTCTGCTTCATGTAAAACCACTAACCCATTTAGGTGAAAGCTTAGAATTCTTTTTCTATGACACACCAAAAGTATTAATGCTACTTTCGTTAATAGTTTTCTTTGTAGGACTATTGCGAAGCTTCATTACTCCAGAAAAAACCAGGCGCATCTTGGCAGGAAAAAATGAATTTATTGGAAATATCTTAGCTGCCACATTGGGTATTGTTACTCCATTTTGTTCATGCTCGGCAGTGCCCCTTTTCATTGGTTTTGTAACAGCAGGAATACCGCTGGGTGTAACTTTTTCATTTTTGATCGCTGCGCCTATGGTTAATGAAGTCGCTTTGATTTTATTGTACGGATTACTTGGATGGAAAGTTGCAATAATCTACTTGACCACTGGACTTGTTATCGCGATTCTAGCTGGTTTTGTGATTGGCAGGTTTCATATGGAAAATTATATTGAGGATTGGGTTCAGAAATTAGACAAGACCACTCCTACGGATACTAATGGCAATTCCATAACTTGGGCTAATAGATTTCATATGGCCAAACAATCTGTTAAAGACATAGTTGGTCGAGTCTGGATCTTTATGGTAATCGGCATAGCAGTTGGCGCTGTAATACATGGGTACGTACCGCAATCACTTATGGTATCCATTATGGGGAAAGGCGCATGGTGGTCAGTACCATTAGCAGTAATCATTGGTGTGCCAATGTATTCAAATGCAGCGGGAATTATCCCCATTGTTGAAGCATTATTAGGCAAAGGTGCAGCATTAGGTACTGTACTTGCTTTCATGATGTCAGTAATTGCTTTATCATTGCCAGAAATGGTTATTTTACGTAAGGTACTTAAAATGCGATTGATCTACACATTTATTGCTGTAGTAACTTTGGGAATTCTAATAGTGGGTTATCTGTTCAACTTGGTATTTTGAATGATTATCATTAAACGACGGAGAAAAAAATGTTAGAAATAAAGGTATTTGGTTCTGGATGCTCAACTTGTAAAAACCTAAAAAAGTTAATAGATAATATTGTTAAACAAAATGGAATAGATGCGAAAGTTGAGTATGTGAATGATTTCGCAGAAATGGCCAGATTAAACATATTATCTGCACCTGCTGTTGTGATAAACGGCATTGTGAAGGCTTCTGGTAGAATTCCTGCTAGAACAGAAATTGAGCAATGGCTTTCTAAATAATATATAGGAGAAAAAATTATGGCTTGGCTTATTGATTATCCGAGAGAAAAGATTAATTGGGGACCAACTATCGATGAGAAAAAATGTGTTGGTTGTGGAATGTGCTTAAACTGTGGCAAGCAGGTTTACGATTGGAAGAATGGTAAAGCTTGTGTTGCAAGGCATGATGATTGTGTGGTTGGCTGCACGACGTGCGCTAATTTATGCCCAGGCAAAGCAATTAGCTTTCCAGATATTGAAGAAGTAAGAGCGCTTTATAAAAAAGAAGGAATATGGGCAAAAATGACGTCTTTTTTGAAAAAGCAGGGGAAGATCAAGTAAAGGAACATGAAAATTATGCCACACACGCATATACACAATCGCACACCACAACGCCTTAACAAAGCTTTTGCCATTGCTACAGCACTCAATTTAGCTTTTACAATAATTGAAGCTGTATATGCTGTTTCTGCCCACTCTATGAGCTTATTAGCAGATGCTGGCCATAACTTAGGCGATGTTTTGGGGTTGTTATTTGCTTGGTTAGCTAGTTGGTTAATTACAAAAAAATCTACAGCTCGTTATAGCTACGGATTTAAACGAACAACAATTTTGGCAGCAATCTTTAATTCCTTAATTCTAGTTGCCACCTCATCAGTAATTGCCTATGAATCTATTGTCAAAATAATCCATCCTACCATAGTGAATGAACATACAATTATCATTGTTGCGGCAATAGGAATAGTTATTAATGCCGGCTCTGCTCTTCTGTTTATGCATAACTACAAAGAAGATCTTAATATCAAGGGAGCTTTCCTACATTTAGCATATGATAGTTTAATTTCTGTAGGAGTCGTGGTAGCTGGATTAATAATTTTAGTCACAGGCTGGACCTATCTTGACCCAATAATAGGGTTAGGAATAGTTGTCGTGATCATTGGTGGAACTTGGCGATTACTACTAGATTCTGTTAATCTTATTTTGGATGCTGTCCCACGCAATATTGATGCAGAAGCGATTCAAAACTATCTGGAAAGCCTTCCTGATGTTCACTCCATACATGATTTACATATCTGGGCATTAAGCACTAACGAAACCGCATTAACTTGCCATCTTGTAGTCCCAAGATCGAATCTTATTGATTCTGTTTTCCAAGAAATTTCTTGTCAGTTATCGCAGAGATTTAATATAAAACACACAACCCTGCAAGCTGAAAGTGCTGTTAGTAATTGTACTCAGGAATGCAAAAGTTGAACACTGGAATTTACCAGACCCAATACAACGTAGCGGCAGCTAGAGGAGAATAGTTTCATGGGTATTAATAAATCAAAATTAGGTTTCTTAGACAGATATCTTACGGCATGGATTCTGCTTGCAATGGTTATTGGCATTAGTGCAGGATATTTTATACCAAATATAAAAATTTTTGTTGAACACTTCGAAGTTGGTACAACCAATATTCCAATAGCAATTGGGCTTATTTTGATGATGTATCCACCTCTAACTAAGGTTCGCTATGAAGAGCTGCCAAAAGTTTTTGCTAACAAAAAAGTGCTATTACTTTCTTTGGTACAAAATTGGATTATTGGTCCGGTGCTAATGTTCCTGTTAGCTGTTCTGTTTTTATCTGGTGCACCGTTATTTATGGTTGGATTAATCATGATTGGGTTGGCAAGGTGTATTGCTATGGTAATAGTTTGGAATGAGTTAGCCGGAGGAGATCGTGAATATTGCGCAGGGTTGGTGGCATTTAACTCTATTTTCCAGGTTGTTTTTTATTCTCTTTATGCATATATATTTATAACATGGCTACCTAAACTACTTGGTATGTCTGGAATGATTGTACATATCTCAATGTTATCTATTGCTAAAAGCGTAATGATTTATCTTGGGGTTCCATTTCTTGCTGGTATTATAACCAGGTATGTGGCTATTGGTCTCAAAAACAGAGAATGGTTTGAAACTAAAGTAGTCCCAAAAATAAGCCCTATTACTCTAATAGCTCTGCTGTTTACTATCATAATTATGTTTGCCTTTAAGGGGCATCAAATAGTCGAAGTACCAATGCAAGTAGTAAGAGTTGCAATTCCGCTTTGTATATATTTTATAGCGATGTTTCTAATATCATTTTATCTATCATACAAATTTAAAGCCACGTATGAGCAATCAGCAAGTTTAAGTTTTACCGCCGCATCAAATAATTTTGAATTAGCACTTGCTGTCGCTGTTTCAGTGTTTGGTATCAACTCTATACCCGCATTTGTTGCCGTCATTGGACCGCTTGTAGAGGTGCCGGTATTAATGAGTTTGATTAGTGTAGCACTTATATTTAAAAAGAAATATTTTACGACAAGGGGGTAACAAATGCTTTCCCACGATTTTGATGAAGTTATCGATCGGCGAAAGACACCTGCACTGAAAGTGCATCCTAGGGTGCTTGGTGAAGGCGGGCAAGATATATTTGCTGCCAGCGTAGCTGACATGGATTTTAAAATCCCGCCGATTGTCACAGCTGCCTTGCAAAAACGTCTTGATCATGGAATCTTTGGCTACGAAGCGGTGCCAGATGATTTGTTTCCAGCGCTTATAAACTGGCTATATCATCGGCATGGCTGGCGGGTTGAACAAGATCATATTCTACGTGCGCCTAATATTTTAAATACGCTTGCTATTGCTGCTTCACTATTCACCAAGGAAGGGGATGGAATTATTGTCCAGCCACCGGTATTTCATGATTTTTTTGATATAGTGCTAGATAATCACCGCACCTTGATTTCAAACCCATTGATTCTCGAGGCGGGTCGATATCATATGGATTTTGATCATCTTGAGAGGCAAGCGTCAAAGCCCAATACAACAATGATCTATTTATGCAATCCACATAATCCTATTGGACGAGTTTGGACATCTACTGAGCTAAAAAGACTTGGGGGCATCTGTTTGCAGCATAATATTCTGGTGGTTAGTGATGAAATGCACGGCGATATTACATTTAATTGCCATAAATATACACCCTTTGCAGCACTCGGGAATAAGTACGCTAACAATAGCATTATCTGTTTATCGCCTGGGAAGACATTTAATATCGCCTCGTGCTCGTCTGCATTTACTATTATTTCAGATGGTAGTAGACGCAGGGATTTTCAAGTTGAAAATAGTCGCTTGACTGTCAATAAAAACAATGCTTTTGCCAGTGTTGCTATGAAAACGGCCTACAAAGAAGGTGGCCCTTGGTTAGACGCGCTTTTAGCGTATCTAGAAAATAATGTGGCATTGGTTCGGGATTATCTGAAAGATATTCCAGGAGTTGAGCTAATTGAACCTGAAGGAACATTTTTGTTGTGGCTAGATTTTAGAGCTTTAGGTTTTGATGAGCCTAAATCTCTCACTGCCTTTCTCAAAAAAGAAGCGCGGTGGTCAGTTGCTCGTGGCGAGGCCTTTGGTATCGAAGGAGAAGGATTTGTCAGGGTCAATATTGGGTGCACAAAAGCCAATCTTGCTCAAGCTCTTTTTCAGCTTAAGATCGCAATTTTAAACAGGGGTTAATTGTTTTAGATATATTTTACCGTTAACTAACCTTGATGCTCTGGTATATGGTTTAGACCGCCCAGAATAGGCTCGGCGCATATATGGAATATGTTTTGCAGGAAGTTGAAAGGACATATAGGATACTATGGAGTAACTATTCAACGTGAATAGCACAGACGCATTCCTGCATCAAGCAGTGAAGATATTGTTTAAATGGCTAAATCGACGTAGTCAAAATAAATCATTTGACTGGGATAGGTTCAAATTGTTTCTGGAAAAACACCCGCCACCTAAAGCTAAGGTGGTGCATGCGCTTTATTAACTTGCCATAACCAGACGAAGGATTTTGTCTTGAGCCCATTGCCTTAATTGGGCACGATGTGGTTCTAAACGGGGGGAAGTCGAGTAATCGGCTTCTCTACAAGCTACCTCTAATAATAGTATTTCTAGCTTTACCTGGCTTTAGTTGCGGATAATCCAGGGTATAGTGCAGGCCGCGGCTCTCTTTGCGGCGCATGGCTGAGCGAACAATCAGGTCAGCGACCACAATGAGATTCCTCAACTCGAGCAAGCCTTTGGTGACTTTAAAATCTCCATAATAGGCTTGAATTTCTTGCTTTAGTAGCTTGATTCTATGAGATGCGCGCGCCAGGCGTTTGTTGCTGCGGACTATGCCAACATAATCCCACATAAAGCTACGAATCTCTTCCCAGTTGTGCAATACAAATATTTCTTCATAAGAGTCAGTTACCCAGCTTTCATCCCAGGGTTTGAGGCTTTTGCTAATCCGTAAGCGGGGTAGATTGGTTATGATGTCTTTACTAGCAGATTCAGCAAATACCAGGCATTCCAGTAAAGAGTTGCTAGCTAAACGATTAGCGCCATGCATGCCGGTATGGCTTACTTCGCCAATGGCATATAAATTGGTTATATTGGTGCGAGCATTAATGTCAACGTTAAGGCCGCCACAAGTATAATGAGCTGCTGGAACTACAGGGATTGGCTCTTTAGTTATATCAAAGTTATACTTTAAACAGTTTTGGTATATGGTTGGAAAACAACGTCTTATAAAGGTGGGGTTTTTATAAGAGATGTCCAGGAGGACATTACGAACCCCAAGACGTTTCATCTCATGATCAATCGCACGGGCGACAACATCGCGCGGGGCTAATTCAGCGCGTTCATCAAATTTTGGCATAAATCTTTGGCCATTTGGTAAGATTAGATGAGCGCCTTCACCACGCATGCTCTCGCTAATTAAAAACGAGCCCGCTGCTGGGTGATATAAGCAAGTAGGGTGAAATTGGTTAAACTCTAAGTTGCAAACTTTGCAGCCAGCACGCCATCCGGCGGCTATGCCGTCGCCACTAGCTACAGCAGGATTGGTGCTATATTGATACACACGACTCGCGCCGCCAGTTGCTAACACCGTGATTTTAGCGCTAAAAAGTTCTACCTTATCGTTTTGACTATCATAAATATAGGCACCCACACATTCTTTATCTGTAGTTGTGATTAGATCAACAAGAGAATGGTCTTCAAAAAATGTTATATTTTTTAAGCTAGTAGCTAAATCTATTAATGTGGTTTCTACAGCTTCGCCAGTGGCATCTTGAGCATGAATTACACGGCGATGTGAATGGCCGCCTTCACGGGTTAGATGGTAATTGTTTTGTTTAACCTCCTGGGTGAACTCGACTCCTTGTTCAATTAGCCATTTAACAGCATCAGGCCCCTGAGTTACAACCCTGTTTACAACATTAGGGTCACAAAGGCCAGCGCCAACATTGATAGTGTCAGCAACATGGTCTGCAACACTATCTTTGTTATGCATAACAGCAGCAATGCCGCCCTGGGCATGGAAGGTGGCGCCATCTTTTGTTTTCGCTTTGGATAAGATAGCGATATGACAGTTGACGCGGCTTAAATGCAAAGCCAGGCTTAGGCCAGCGGCTCCGCTGCCAATTATTAAGACATCGAATTCATATGGATTTGTCATTCTATAAATCGCATTGATAGATCAATAGCTCTAATGTTTTTAGTAAGCGCTCCTGCAGAGATATAGTTAACTCCTGTCATTGCAATATCCCGTATATTGTCTAAGGTGATATTGCCTGATGCCTCTAATTTTACGCGTTCCTGGTTTATTGCAACAGCTTTTCGCATCTGGGCGATAGAAAAATTATCAAGCATAACAATGTCTGCTTTAGCGGTAATAGCCTCTGCTAGCTCATCTAAATTTTCAACCTCAACTTCAATAGGTTTGTTAGGCGCAAGTAGCTTAGCTTTGTTAATCGCTTTCGTGATAGAGCCGCAGCTATTAATATGGTTCTCTTTAATTAAAAAGGCATCATATAGTCCCATGCGGTGGTTTTTTCCACCGCCACAGCAGACTGCATATTTTTGTGCTTGTCGTAGCCCTGGAATAGTTTTTCTGGTGTCTAAGAGTTTAGTTTTGGTGCCAATTAATTGTTGCACATATTGTTGAGTTAGGGTAGCAGTGCCAGACAACATCTGGATAAAATTCAACGCGCTACGCTCACCAGTTAACAAGAAGCATGAAGGCCCAGTTACGGTGCAGATAGTGCTGTTTGCAGCTATTTTGTCGCCGTCATTTACTAACCAAACAACTTTAATAGATTCATTTAATTGATTAAAAACCTCATCAAACCAGGCTTGACCGCATAACACCATATCTTCGCGAGTGATAACACTAGCTGAGGCAAGAGTGCTTGCATGAATTAGCTGTGCTGTAATGTCTTTTTGGCCAGCTAAATCTTCTTCTAAAGCTATAGCCACCGTTTTTGTAATAAGATCAGTGGATAACATAGTTGAATTTTCTACTTTTTTCCTAAATAATGCAATATAGGGGTATTGAATTATGAGTGAAAAATTACAAAAAGTACTAGCACGGCTGGGAATTGGCTCGAGAAGACAGATGGAGAGCTGGATTCAAGCTGGTCGCGTGGCTGTTGATGGCAAATTGGCTAAGCTTGGTGATCGTGTAGAGGCAAATGCTAATATTAAGGTTGATGGCAAGCCGCTTAAGCTTAATCAGTTGTCCGCTGCAGCAACTATGCCAACCCGCGTATTGCTATATAACAAGCCTATAGGCGAGGTCTGTACTCGCTCTGATGAAAAGGGACGTGCTACGGTGTTTACGCGCTTGCCAGAATTAAAGGTAGGGCGCTGGATTTCAATAGGGCGTCTGGACCTTAACTCTGCTGGATTATTACTATTTACCAATGATGGTGAGTTAGCGCATGGATTGATGCATCCATCGCGCGAGTTAGAGCGTGAATATTTAGTCCGAATTTTTGGCGAGGTTAATAATGAAATTTTGCAAGAGTTGCGTCAGGGAGTAGAGCTAGATGAAGGCTTAGCACGCTTTAAATCTATCAAGCAATTACGAGGAGATGGGGTTAATCAATGGGTTAAGGTCGTTGTGACTGAAGGCCGCAATCGCTTAGTGCGTAGGTTATGGAATGCTCGAGAAATTGTTGTAAACCGCTTGATTCGGGTGCGTTTTTGTGATATAGTATTACCAAATTCGTTAAGTCCAGGTGGATTTATCGAGTTAGGACAAAAGGATGTAGATGCTTTATTGCATATGGCACAAAAGCCTAAACCTAAAGCTTCTTCATAAATAAAAAACAGATGAATGTGAGAAAAGGAGAAAGAGATGGATGTCAATAAAAGGATACTCGTTGTTGATGACGAACCTTTGAGCGTAACTGCGGCTATTGATTGTTTACAAGATGCAGGATATGCAGCCCAATATGTTTCCAGTGGCAGACAAGCCTGGGAACTTCTAAATGAAACCCCTGATGCTTTTGAAGCTATTATTCTTGATCGTGTTATGCCTGAATTAGACGGTATTACTTTGTTAATGAAGATTAAAGAGTCTCCCCAACTACAAAAGATTCCAGTAATTATTCAGACAGCGAGTGAGAATACTGAGAGCTATCTTGCAGCATTAGAGGCTGGTGCTTATGATTTGATTTATAAGCCATTAGAGCGAAATTTTTTACTCTATGTCATTAATAATGCAGTTAACGAAGCTAATATAAATCAAGAAGATTTAGCTGGCGCATTGTAGGGGGCTGCTCGGCTACCTTTACGGTCGCCCACTCTTTTGTAGCAGTGGTTTTAGCATCATAATCAGCATACTGGTTATGATAAGGGCTACGGTGCTGACTATAAAAAGGTGTAGATAAATTGATGCAGCATGCTGCAGACCGGATAGTTGTGAAAGATCGAAATTGATTTTTCCGATTTTTGAGATGATGCCGGTTAAGTAGCTTGCCTCTGCAGATGCCAGCATGAAAATACCAACCATCATTGCTTCCAGTTTGGCAGGTGCTAACTCTGTGAGCAATGATAGTGCTGTTGGCATAATGCAGAGCTCAGCTATTGGAAAGAGGGCATAAGCTATAACGACATAGAGCATAGAGGCATGACCCGAGCGAGTTGCGTTAAAGCTGGCCAGACTAAACACGGCGAATCCTAAGCTAAAGATCAACATGCCAAGTGAGAATTTGCTACAAGCAGCTATGGGACGTTTGCGGCGGGCGTAGATAGCAAAAATAGCAGCTAGCACGGGACCTGCTAATAGCATGAAGAGTGGGTCTAAGGTGTAGAAACTGGCAGTTGGAATAGTTATACCATGAATATTGCGAGTCACTATCCGGTCAATAAAGAGATTTAAGGTAGTTCCGCCCTGATTAAGAAATGCAGAAAAGATCATTACAAACAGCATCATAATTAAGATATAGAGTATATGGCGACGTGCTGTCTGATCTAATTTGGGCATCAATTTTGCTAAAAATAGTAATACACCAATGCCAGCTGCGGCTAAGAGATAGCCTTCTATATCTTGAGTTATGACAATTGAAATAACAGGAATTAACAGGATAGTGAAAACATAAGTTAATCCAATCCTTTTACCTGCTTTCACTGGATGTCTCGGGCTAATATTGCGCAGGCGCTTTTGACCTAAACAAAAAATCAATACACCAGATGCCATTACTATAGCACTTAGGGCAAAAGCATAGTTAAAGCCAAAATATTTTCCCACAATGGCGCAAGATGTTGGAGCCAGAAGGGCGCCGATATTTTTAGTAATGTAATAGATGGTAAAACCAGTATCGCGCGTGGCTTTTTTATCTTGATAGAGTCGGCCGACCATTGCAATCAAAGCTGGAGTAAAAAAACCATTGCCAACTGCTACAGTTGCCAGCCCTAAATAGACAAAATTAAAGTGAGATATTGCCATTAGAGTATTGCCAGCGCTCATAAGGATGCCGCCTAAAATAATACTGTGGCGCAAACCAAGAAATTTATCAGTTAAAAATCCACCTACAATCGGGGTTACATAGATAAGAGCAATAAAGGCGCTGTAAATAGTAAAGGCTTTGGCGTCAGAACAGTGAAACATTTTGGTTAGATAGAGCACAAGCAGTGAGATAATAGCAAAGCGACCAAATAGCTCGCATATTTCAGTATAGAGAACTATTCCGAGTCCTTGAGGGAAGGTAGAAGATAGATTTGTTTTTGTCATTCTGTAATGGTACAGCATTACAGAATAATATTCAAGCCTTCCCTATGAAATTTTTAATTTGTAGAGCAGATCCAAAGCCTCTTTCGGCGTTAGCTCATCAGGTTTGATTGTTGCTAACAGCTCTAATGCTGGATTTGGCTCTGGTTCTGAATTTTGCAATGCCGCAGCAGCAAAGAGATCCGGCTGGCTTGGTAGGCTAAACTCAGTACTGGCCTGATTCTCTAACTCGTAGAGCTTTTGTTTGGCTTGTTTGATCACTTGAGTTGGCACGCCAGCAAGTTGCGCCACTTGCAGGCCATAGCTTTGGTTGGCAGGACCCTCATTGACATTATGCATAAAGACAATTTTGTCATCATGCTCCATGGCATCAAGATGCACATTAGCAATTCCGCTGATGTTTTCAGGCAAAATAGTTAGCTCAAAATAGTGGGTAGCAAAGAGAGTCAAAGCTTTAACTTCAGCGGCAAGATAGGCAGCCGAGGCCCATGCCAGTGACAAACCATCAAAAGTGCTGGTACCGCGGCCAATTTCATCCATTAAAACCAGGCTCTCTTTTGTGGCATTATGGAGAATATTAGCAGTTTCAGTCATCTCCACCATAAAGGTTGAGCGGCCGCTAGCTAGATCATCTGCTGCACCAATGCGGGTGAAAATTCGATCAATCGGACCAATAATGGCGCTTTTTGCCGGCACAAAACTACCAATATGCGCTAACAAGACAATTAACGCTGTTTGCCGCATATAGGTGGATTTACCGCCCATATTGGGGCCAGTAATAATCAGCATGCTGCGTTGATCATGCAGTAAAGTGTTATTAGGCACAAAAGGATTCGAGCTGGTGTGTTCAATCACCGGATGACGGCCATCGACAG
>JAGLXC010000189.1 GCA_023133095.1 Gammaproteobacteria bacterium
TTTATAGATAATCCTCCGCCCTTTAGATTTTCAGATGGAATAGATAGTATTGCTATAAGTGGTCATAAATTGATTGGATCACCTATACCATGTGGGGTTGTGATAACAAAGAAAGAATATGTGGATAAGATACAGACTCTCATAGAATATGTTGATAAGCCTGATACTACTATATCCGGTTCAAGAAATGGCATCACACCTGTTTTTCTCTGGTATGCCATTAAAAGAATAGGTGATGATGGCTTTAAGGAAATTGTATACGACGGATTTGCTAAGGCAGAATATGCGATTAAAAAGTTCAAGAAATTTGGTATTAAAGCCTGGAAAAATAAGTACGCTTTGACAGTTGTATTCCCTGCTGTCTCAAAGCGAATTTTAACAAAATGGAATATCCCTACTGCATATGGCTATTCACAGATTACATTACTCCCTAAGCTTACTTATCCTATGATAGATGAGATTTGTGTAGATATAGCGGCAGATATAAAAAAGCCGAATGCTTGTAAATTATCAAGTGCATTGATATCTTAGCTTAAGATGATAAGTCATTGTTAATGAATATTATCTGCCGAATATTGTTAAACATATTTTGATATGGCGGTGTTGCTACAACTTGAGTGATCTGTTTGTCTGTGTCTATTGGAGGATAATAGTATTCTGCATCGGTTAAGCTTAAGCGTATTTTAGTCGTTGCTTGATTTACTTTGGTTATCATAATGCTTGCCTGAGTAGAGCGGATCGTGTTGTTAGAAGAGCAGCTTTCATTATCATCATCGTCTTTTTCGCCTAATAAAGAGCCAACCAGGCCTGCTGAGTTGTCACTATCTGTGCTTGGTATGCAATAGGTGTTTTTTTCTGTTGCCGCTAAACTTCTAGCAGTAATTAGGCCGGTTTTTTTGTTAGCTGATTCTAAAATATAGCTCATGTTTTGCAAAGCAGATATAGTAGAAGAGAAGGCGGTTTCGTATGTGGTTTGAAACTCTCTGGTTTGGAGCGCCTCTATTTGTAGCGGCGTTAATTTGGGTTTTTGTGGAACACTGCAGCAAGTTAGGAGGCAGCACACGCAACTTATGATTATTATGTTTAATGCTTTCATTTTGTTTCGATGTTTTGTTCTATTTTAGTAAATATTTTCTGATAAGTATCTGGTTTTTGTATTTGGGTGTCAGTTTCGGTTTTAGCACCATGTTTTTCTGCCGTTTTTTCAACTGCAATAAGATTAAAACGAGCGCTGGTAGTGTTTTGGTTTATGGTTTCAATATAGGCTGAGATTAAAAAGTATGTTGTATCAGCGGAACCCTCATCACTAGAGCCAAATAGTAGATTTGAAACAATCCCTTCGGATGAAGATCCACTTGCCAAGCCTTGCGCGGTAATAAGTCCGGTATCAAAGTTGCTGGATTTAATGGTATAGCCCTGATTTTGTAATACCGTGGTAATAGCATTGTAAGTAGCTGTTTTATTTGCATGGAATTGATGAGTCTGCATGTCTTGCAGCTGTAGAGGGTTCATCTTTGGCTTGGGTGCTAGCAAATTGCAGCCTACAAGTAGAGAGCAAGCAAAAACAACGAGAGCTGTATATCGAAGTTTTTTAATAGAATTATTCATAATAATTTACCACTATTTTAATTTTAACATGATGGCTTGTTACAAGCTAACTCTACATATGCTTGTTCGCTTTTGCCTGACGCTAGCCATCTACAGCCGGTCGAGGTGTTTAAGGCATTAGGAAAAGCCATCCACGGTTCAACACAAAAAAATGGCTTGTCTGTCATTGTGTATGTTTGCAGGTAACGAAATTGATCGCTCGTCTGCATGTATAAATTAAAGCCATCGGGATATGCTAGATGGGTAATATTGTTCTCTTTTACTTCGCAGAGTTGTTCATTAATCCGATTGTCGGTTACAGGAATAGGCAGGTTAAATAGTTTTTGTTCCCCAATGATATCAGTAAGTTTGTCATTGTAGCGTAACAGTCGCTTAGGCTGAAAATTTAGCATAACCTGCTCTTTGCCGCTATTTGCTTCAGGCGTTAAGAAGTAGGGGTGAAATCCAGCATAATATACCATAGGTTTATTGCCGGTATTGGTATAGATTTGGTGGCAGGTTAATTTGCCTTGAGTTACTTTATAGGTAAGCTGTACTTTGAATCTAAATGGGTAGGCAGCCAATGAATTTTTGGTTTCAGTTAGCTCTAAAGTCAGAGTGTCATCTCTTTGATCTGGTAACACCCGCCATTTTTCGTTCCAGCTGAAGCCATGGATTGGTAAGCTATATACATTGCAGTCATAGAGATAATTGCCGTAATTACCCATTCTTTCTATGCGGGCACAGACAGGAAATAGAAAAGGCCAGCCGCCGGGCAGGTCGGGCATCTCTTGCTCCCAAAAGGAGTCGTGCAAAAAGAGTAATTCACGCTCTTTCTGCTCGTGTGACATGATAATGGAGGAGCCAACCCCGCCTTTTTCAGGGACAAATGATGCTCGAGTGCCTCCATCAGCAGATATTATAGTATAAACTTCAAAACCATGTTGCTGGGTGATGATAGCCATTATTTAGGTGTCTCCATAATATTATGGAGCGATTTTAGCAAGTTGAGAGGCTGGGTCAAGGTTGGTGTAATGAGTGATAGAGCAGATGAATTTTGTGCGCTCAATTTTGGTGCATTAAAATTGGGCTTTGATTTTCTATTGATGTGTTGAAATAAAGTATGTTTTTTTGCTTTTGTAATTTTGCGTGTTATAATTTCTTAAATTAATATTAATTCAACAGAGGATGAGCT
>JAGLXC010000019.1 GCA_023133095.1 Gammaproteobacteria bacterium
CTCGTTATTAGTTGCTGGAAATTTATTAGGCATAGGCATTTTAGCCTTACCAATTAAAGTTGGCCTAAGCGGCTATGGTCCTTCCATGGTTGACATTAGCGTCATCTGCATAATAATGCTTATCAGCGCCTTTATTATTGCCGCACGCTTGCCAGCCGATAAAAAGCACTTTGACATGCCCTCATTTTTTGGGCAAGAGTTAGGAACAAGCGGTCGCTGGATTGCAGTTGTCTGTAACTTAATTCTACTCTATGGAGTATTGGTTGCCTATCTAAGCGCTATCTCCACTATAGCCGTTAACCTGTTACCCGTTAACGCCCCACATGTTTTGATAACCATTCTCTACTTTTTGCTAGTTACAAGCCTGGTTATGTTTGGGCGCAATGTTTTAAAAAAGGGCAATACTATCTTACTGATTATCGTATTTATCTGCTTTATAATTCTAGTCAGTAACGGAACCACAGATTTTCATGCCCAACTATTAGGCTATAAAAATTGGGCGCTGCTGCCATTAGGATTACCAGTTGCAGTTTCTGCATTTCATTTTCATAACATAATTCCGACTGTTTCTCGCCATGTTAAACACGACCTTAAAGCAACCCGTAAAGCAATTACAATTGGCGTAGCCATTGGCCTTGTTATGAACATAGTCTGGTCGTCTATTGTTTTAGGAAGCCTGACACCTATAGTCGGCCCAGACAGCATCTTTGCCTCATTTGTTCATGGTCTACCTGCAACAGTACCCCTAACCCATCTGTTACATTCAAAAATATTTACTACGGCCGGTATAGTCTTTGCCGCCTTAGCCGTCACAGCATCTTACGTTGCAAATGGCACCGGCTTGTTTGGATTTATGCGAGATCTAACCTACACCTATTTCAAAACAGACAACAGACTGATCATCGGCTGCTTAGCCTTTTTACCTCCACTAATAATAACCTTGATCTATCCATCAATATTCTTAAGCGCAGTAGATATTGTTGGTGGTGTGGGTGAAACAATACTATTTATTGTGTTACCAGCAATTATCTTGTTAAAAAGTAATCGCAAAAAATCGCGCTTATTATCAATCCTGGGTTATTTTATGCTAGCTGTTGGTATATTTATATTCTCTTATATAGTGCTACAGAAATTTGGAGTTATAAACTTAACCGCGCATTTAGGTAGTGCTTAATCTAAGCTACCAGGAAAAATAGATACGGGGGCATGTAAAATGGCCCCGTTGTTTTTAAAATGTCATCTGTATTCCATATTCAGTATCTGATTCTGATTCTGAATCAACGTCTGGATCCATCAGCTCCTCTTCTGTGCACAGAGGTCTAACATGTTCATTCCATGCGTCCTCATACAATAAGAATTCATCCTGCAAATAAAGGGTTAGATCATCCATACTGTTTTTTAACCTCAATAATGTACATCTCCCTGCCTCATTAACGCCTGTTATATTATTCTGTATTTCTATAACAGCAAACAACACTGTCTCTTTGTAATTATTACTAACCAATCCACGTTGACGCAAGGATTCTATAATACATCTTAAATCAACAGCCACCAGGAGTTGATGATTACGGCCATAAAGTTCACGTTGATGTACGTAGTTTGTGATCCCACCGCTTGAGGAACGAATAATTGCTGGCGCCCTTCCTGCATTAATTGATACCATGATTACTCTAAGATACATTATCGCCCTTATAATATAAATCACATCATCCAAAGAAAAGCCATCATTACAAATGATATTCCCTGCTCTTATTTCATCAACTGCTATATTAAAAGCATTTCTATATGCTTCTGGCCAAACATTGGCGGGAACATCAACCATATTATATTCACCTTTCTGCTTTACCTGCTTAAGTTTATAGATACTCATATTATAAACATATGCTCAATTTGAGGCAGCCTAATTGTTAGACTTACCTACTGCAACACCTGGTCTCTTTTAAAAATAGCGTAAAGATAAAACAAAGAACAAAGCCCCCGGAGACAATCCACATAGCATTCTGAAAATCATGCAAGGCATAAATAGGCATGCCATGAATTACCAGATGATCCCAGTGAAAATCTAAGATCCAGCCAAATAGCGGCTGCCCAATAAAACCTGCCGCCATCACTAATAGCGA
>JAGLXC010000190.1 GCA_023133095.1 Gammaproteobacteria bacterium
CCGCTGCTGTAATTGCCAATATGGGCGAGTTAAATAACGAGCTAACAGCTAAAGAGAGCGAGTTAGGCGCTTTGCAAGAGGAGCTGAAGGCAATTTATTCCTATATTCCAAATATTCCCCATGAGAGCGTGCCTGTTGGTGCAAATGAAGAGAGTAATCAAGAGGTTAGGCGTTGGGGCGAGCCAACTGAATTTAATTTTAAAACAAAAGATCATGTTGAGTTAGGCGAAGCCTTAGGCATGATGGATTTTGCTCTAGCAGCTAAAATTTCAGGAGCCAGATTTGTGGTATTAAAAGGGCGCCTGGCCCAATTGCAGCGGGCCTTAACCCAGTTTATGTTAGATCTCCACACTGGTGTCAATGGTTATCAAGAGGTCTATGTTCCATATCTAGTCAATGCCGATAGCCTCTATGGTACTGGCAGTTTGCCCAAGTTTTACGATGATCTGTTTCACACCAAAGGCGACTTCAACTATAGCCTAATTCCTACAGCTGAGGTTCCAGTAACCAATTTTGCTCGAAATGAGATCATTGATGCAGATAAATTACCCTGTAAAAATGTAGCTCATACCCCATGTTTCCGAAGTGAAGCCGGCACCTATGGTAAAGATATGCGTGGCATGATTACGGCAGCACCAGTTTGAAAAAGTTGAGATAGTTCAAATAGTTAAGCCAGAAAACTCATATAAAACTTTAGAAGAATTAACTGGCCATGCAGAGATGGTATTGCAAAAATTAAACCTGCCATATCGAGTAGTTGCGCTGTGCGGTGGTGATTTAGGCTTCTCTTCAGCTAAGACCTACGATTTAGAGGTCTGGCTCCCAGGCCAGGACAGCTATCGCGAGATATCCTCCTGCAGTAACTTTGAGGCATTTCAGGCCCGGCGCATGCAGGCCCGCTGGCGTAATCCAGAAACTGGCAAACCAGAGCTAGTCCATACCCTAAACGGCTCAGGCTTAGCTGTAGGCCGTACTCTGCTCGCTGTTATGGAGAACAATCAAGATCAAGATGGCAATATCCATATTCCTGAGGTTTTATGGGGCTATATGGGCGGGGTTAAGGTTATAGATACATCTACATAATGATTTTCTTATCCCACAGGGCTTGTAAAAACTCTAGATAAGGCATTATAGTAATAAAGTTGCCTGCTGGCGTCTGTATTTTTCGTTTTCTTGTATCAAGCGAAACAACTAAAGATTGCTGTGGCTTATACTCATCAGTAAAGCGGCACAAGCCTTTAAGATCCTCTTTATTTACATTATCATTAATCTTTACTTCTATGGCTATTTCAGCGTCGCCCAAGATAAAATCAACTTCCAGTCCTTGTTTAGTCCTCCAGAAATTAATAGGAAAATCTAGATCATTGATTCCACGATAACCAGTTAATTCCATTAAAATATAGTGTTCCAAAGAATGCCCAGCTTCGGGGCCTTTTAACACATTAATTTGTCTATGAGCTAGATGATTAGCTATGCCAACATCAAATAAATAAAATTTGGGAATCGCTGCAATGGCATCACGTTTATTTTTTTTGCTGAATGGGGGTACAAAATAACCAATCAGAGTATCAACCAATATTTCATAATATGATTTAACGGTCTTAGCGTCGACTCCACAATCTCGAGCAATATTATTGTAGTTAACTAATTCACCATTGCTAAATACCATTATATCTAAAAATCTAGCAAATGATGGTAGATTCCTAGTCAAGCCTTCAGCTTTGATCTCTTCAGTTAAATAATCTTCAATATAGGCTTTGATAGCTTTGCGTGGATTACTCGTCAAATAATGAGATGGGATTAAGCCGACATTAAAGGTTTTTAGTAAATCAAAATCGGTGATTTCAGGATATACCAATGGGTAAAAGTTATATTTCCAGGCCCTACCTCCTAATAAATTAGCAGCACCTTTTTTTAATTTTCTGGCGCTGGAGCCGCATAGAATAAAATAGGCCTCTGTGTTTTCAATCAACCAATGAATTTCATTTAGCAATAATGGAACTTTTTGTACCTCATCAACAATAATTGGATATTGTAGTTCTTGCTCTGATAAAGCTAAAATTTCTTCACGAAACAAGTTTGGCTGCTTTAAATAACGTAATAATAGTTCTGATTTTAATAAATCGTAATAAATGGAATTAGGAAAGCATTTTTTTAAATAGGTAGATTTACCCGTTTTTCTGGCGCCCCATAAGAAAGCCGACTGTTTTTCTGGCAAATCCAGTACCAGCAGGCGTTTATATTTATCTTTCCCGGAATACATTCCCTAATAGTATAACTATTTCGGAACAAAGTCCATGATTTGTTAAAAAACTCGACAGGAATGACCGTTTTGTTGGGCTATATTGGGGTGTGGTTAAGGTTATAGAGCCCATGAAATCTAGGCTGTAATCTCTTAAAAAATAATGCGTTTCCTCCGGAATCCTTAATTCTTTCTTAAGGTTGCTAGTCTATACTTAGCAATATAGAAGTAAACATTATTGAGGTGATTAAAATGCCAGCGATAACAGAAACAATAACAACAATAAGGCCAGAGACTTCGATTAATTCAGATATAGCAGGTGCTTTGGATATATTTACTAAGCCACAAAAAACTTATGAAATTGCTGTATTAGATTGGGGACAAGATCTTGTTAGGAATAGAGTTAAAATAGCAGGGGTTCAATTTGCTGTAAAAATAGGCGAAGAAACATATAAGCATAGAGATGATGCAAAGGAAGGAGAGATGGTTTTTGATGATATTCCTCACACAGAAAGATATCAAAAGTTAGGGGAAGCATTTTATCAGCAGTTAGAAGATAAATTTGGGAAGGATTTGGCTGACAGTTTGTTTTTGCGTCATGATCAAGGTTTTTTTAATATGTATCGACAAGCAATACAGATTGGGAATCTCGAAGAACAAGCTAAAAGAATGAAGCAATTTTTCGAGACAGGAAAAGATGCGGTACCGGGTGAATATAAAGAAGCAACTACATGTAATGCCACTATAAATATAACACAAGGTGATGAATGTATCTTACTAGAATATTCTCAAGGCTCTTTTGAGAAAGTAGAAAAAATAGAGCAAAAGTTTGATCCAGCTACTGTTAAACAAGGTGAAGATGCTAGTAAAATATTAGATAAAACATTAAAGCAATGGGATGCATGCAGTTATAAGTTAGAATTCTCTCCGAATGGAGGTAGTTGGACAGAATTTTCCGGGCCAAGTGACTTCATGAAATTAGTGTTTGATCAGGGATTTCAGGGTAAACCACAGGCACAATCTAAAAGTCAAGCTGGAAGAAGCCCTGTCGTATCAGTTCAAGTAGATCCCAATAAGATAAGCGTTGTAAAAAAACAGCCATCAAGATTTGCTCGAATCCTCAAAAGAGCAGCAGGATTTGTCCTTGCAGTGCTAGGCGTTACGATGGTTATTGGCGGCGTAGTAGCTGCGGCTTTAACTCTTGGTCTTGCAGCGCCTGCAAGTGTAGCGGCTATTGCTGGCGGTTCTGCTTTATTTGTAGCTGGTATCTCTGCTGCAACCGCAATGGCTGGTGTTGCAGTATGTGCAGCTGGAGCTTCATTGATTACAGCTGAACCAGAGCCAGTAGGAGATATAGAAGCTCCAATGCCACAACAACCAGCTTCAGGTGTTGCTGAAGAACTTGCATCTCGAAGAGCATGCGTAGGTAGCACTGGTGCAACATTAGAAAAATTAGGTGCTAAACCAAATCCTGATGCGCAACCTAAACCTGAACCACCTGTACTTACTGATGAAGATGTAGCTGCAATAGCAGCAGTCACTACAGATCCTGCTGAGGCGCCGGAGCGACATCCTTTTACTCCATAAATATTAGGTTTTTAATTTGAGTAGAATTAGTTGTTTAATTAGCTGGGGTTAAATACTATAATGTTAATAAATTTGTTATGGAGAAATAATTCAGTGTGGAAACCTCCACTAGAAAAGAACAGTATACAATTAGAACACTCTTTATCTAACTTATCTGTTTTCTCTGAAAAATTAGAAAAAATTCTTTTGTCTCTGCAAAAAATAGCTGAGAATGAAAAACATCGTACTTTATTAGAACAAGGTCAGAGATGGCTACAATTTAAGATCGCTGCTAGCACTAGTAAAGGGGTTAACTTTCCTGAGTTAACGGATAAAGAATCTGAATTTCTAGAGCAGTTGAAGGTTCTATTTGCACAGGTTCAACAACCAGCTACCCCAGAACCAACGTCACCACTACCATCCCCATAACCAAAGTTGTACTTTTTAAAAAATGTAGACTATTGACAATGCTGCGGTTCGGAAGGCATTGTGTTTGGCGCTAGAGGCTATCTGGAGATTGTTT